>DATNRE010000199.1:0-7366 GCA_036703685.1 Candidatus Obscuribacterales bacterium | reverse complement strand
TTGATAAGCGAGGTTATGACTGGGAAGGAGATAAACCTTTAGAATTGCCCTACGCCCAAACGATTATTTATGAACTGCACGTTGGTGGTTTTACCCGCAATCCTAACTCGGGAGTTGCTCCAGAAAAACGGGGAACCTATGCGGGATTAATAGAGAAAATTCCCTATTTAAAAGATTTAGGAATTACCGCAGTGGAATTACTCCCAATTCATCAATTTGATGAACAGGATGCCGTTCCTCCTCGGAGTAATTATTGGGGTTATAGTACCATTTCTTTTTTTGCTCCCCATCGCGAATATAGTTCTAATCGAGATGCTATCGGCCCGATTAATGAATTTCGAGATATGGTCAAGGCTTTTCATAAAGCTGGAATTGAAGTGATTTTAGATGTGGTTTATAACCATACCGCCGAAGGAAATGAAGAAGGCCCGACCTTCTGCTTTCGCGGATTAGATAACAGTATGTATTATATTTTAGAGAAAGATAATCCAGCTTATTATAGTAATTATAGTGGCTGCGGAAATACTATTAAAGCTAATCATGAAATCTCAGGACAGTTAATTATTGATAGTCTGAGATACTGGGTTTCAGAAATGCACGTCGATGGATTTCGCTTTGATTTAGCTTCGATTTTATCTCGGGATAAGGAAGGAAATCCGATTGAAGATGCCCCGATTTTATGGATTATTAAATCCGACCCTATTTTAGCCGGAGCTAAGTTAATTGTTGAAGCTTGGGATGCGGGGGGATTATATCAAGTTGGTTCTTTAGCTGGGGATCGTTTTGCTGAATGGAACGGACAATTTAGGGATGATGTGCGTCGTTTTGTCAAGGGAGATGAAGGACAAGTAGAAAAGTTAGCCTATCGAATTATGGGCAGTCCTGACATTTATCCCCATCCCGATCGAGAGGTACATTGTAGTATTAATTTTGTTACCTGTCATGATGGTTTTACTCTGCATGATTTAGTTTGTTATAACGAAAAACATAATGAGGCAAATGGAGAGGAAAACCGAGACGGTTCTGAACATAATTTTAGTTGGAATTGTGGCATTGAAGGGCCGACGGATGACCTCTATATTCAAGCCTTACGCCTGCAACAAATTAAAAATCTTTGGGTGATTTTATTATTATCTCAAGGAACTCCAATGATGTTAATGGGGGATGAGGTTTGTCGGACACAATTGGGAAATAATAACGCCTACTGTCAGGATAATCCTTTGGGGTGGTTTGACTGGAGTGATGTGGGGAAAAATCCTGATGTCTTGCGGTTTGTAAAAAGTTTAATTCGCTTTAAAAAAGAACTCCATCTCTTTCAATTAGACGATATTTTAGAAATGAATATCGAGAGTAATTCTCCCTATGTGATTTGGCATGGAGTGAAGATAGGAAAACCTGACTTACATGACAGTTCTCGCACCATTTCTTTTAGTTTATATCATCCCCAAAAAGACGAACATCTCCATATTATGTTAAATTCCTATTGGGAACCCCTGAACTTTCAATTACCCCCTTTATTCAAAGTGGGAGAACGTTGGCATCGTTTGGTAGATACGGCCTTAGCGGTTCCTAATGATATTAGTCGCTTAAAAGTTGCCCCTCCGATCACAGGAAGATATTATCATTTGAGTGCCCGTTCTGCTGTGGTTTTAATTGCTATGGTAGGGAAAACTGGAACACCGGAACACCGAATGTAACCGCAAGATGTGGGGGCAATTGATCAATTCCCCCCTTCCCGCGTTAAATCAATACAGATGATCGGTCACTAATTTCTGATATTTTTATTAGAATTTGATCGGCAATTTTTGCTTTACTCAACAACTAGATGAAATTCTGCAATCACAGGAAAATGATCCGACGGCCAAATATCTTCGATTTGATCAGTATTAATAGTAACGGATTTTAACAGTAAACGATGATCATAATAAATCGTATCAACGGCGGCGATCGCTTCCCCTGTAAAATCATGAAAGGTTTGTTGAGATTCTAGGGGAATATCGGATAAACAATCTAATAATTGAATCCCATTAGCAAGGGGTTTTAATAAAGTTTGACGTTCTTCGCTATGGGGTTCGGCGTTAAAATCTCCGGTTAATATTAATAAGGAATGCTCCAGATTAACTTGATTTAAGTATTTTTGAATTAACGGAATACTCAATTTTCGAGATGGCTGACTATAATAATCTAAATGGGTATTAAAAACGGTGATTCGTTGTTGGGTTTCTTGAGAAATAAACACCCCACAACTGACACCTTTAGGGGTAGTATTTCCCCACTCTGAACTTATACTTCCGACCAATTTAGGAGTATCACTTAACCAAAAATCTTTTGATTCAATACATTTGAACTTTTTAGTTTGATAAAAAATAGCACAATGTTCTCCAGTTCCATTGCCAATTTGATCCGTCCCAATACTTTGATATTGGGGTAATAATCTGTGTAAATCTAAAATTTGATGGGCTTTTCCTTCCTGGGTTCCTATAAGATCAGGGTTGTATTTTTCAATTAATTTAGCGATCGCATAACGGCGAAATTTCCAGTCATTATTTCCCTGATCCGGTTTGTCATAACGAAGATTTAAAGTTATAATTTTCATAGGGTGAAATTAAAGCGATCTCCTCCAATTAAAAAATCGTTCTAAAAGTGTTTGTTGCCAAGTATTAGCCGCATATTTTTGTTTTTGTAATAATAATGCTGCCTTACTATTCACTTCCGATAAAGTCGGATAAATATGAATCCCTGTTAAAGCGGAAACCTTCAAACCATGAGACATAGCTAAAACAATTTCATGAATTAAATCTCCCGCCGATGCCCCCACCAGATGAGCCCCTAATATCTCACCATTCCTCCGAGTAATAATTTTAGCAAATCCTAGGGTTTTTGCTTCAGCAATGGCACGATCAACCCCGGAAAAAGGTTGTTTTAAAACACAAATATCCTCCCCATACTGTTCCTTTGCTTGTGCTTCTGTTAACCCGACTCTAGCTAATTCAGGATCGGTGAAAGTTGCCCAAGGTATGACCCGATAATTAACTTTACTAATCGGAAAAAATAGCGCATTCGTTAACACCACAACGGCCTCATAACCCGCAACATGAGTAAATTGATACCCCCCAATTACATCTCCGCAAGCGTAAATATACGGATTAGTCGTTTGGAGTTTATCATTAACTTGAATCCCCGATTTATTAATCTTAACACCCGCCGCTTCCAAATTCAAGGATTCAATATTAGGAACTCGTCCCACGGAAACTAAAATTTCATCGGCTAAAATAATATGGTTCCCGGCAATAATTTTCTTTTTGCCATTTTCAATCTCTACCCGTTCGGCTTTGGTATTATTTAAAATAACAATATCTTCTAATAATAATTGATCTTGAACTACCTTTGCCGCTTCGGGATCTTCTTTCGGTAAAATCTGATTTCGACTCGATAAAATTGTCACCTTTGATCCTAACCGAGAAAAGGCTTGTCCCAATTCACAGCCAATGGGCCCTCCTCCAAAAATTGCTAAGGATTCAGGACAATTCTGTATAGAAAATACCTGTTCATTGGTGAGAAAACCCGCTTCATTTAACCCGGGAATATTAGGAATAGCCGCTCGGGAACCCGTGGCAATTACAAAAGCCCTAGCGGTTAATTTTCGTCCATTAATACCAAAGGTTTTATTATCTAAAAACTCACCGTCTCCCAAAATAACTTCCACCCCTAAAGATTCAAACCTTTCGGGAGAATCATGGGGTTGAATCGTAGAAATAACCTGTTGAACATGACGGGCAGCTTCAGCAAAATTAATGTTATAATTATCGGTATAAATCCCAAACTTTGCTGCATTTTTAACTTCATAAGCTACCCGGGAAGCATGAATTAAAGACTTACTGGGAACACAACCAAACCATAAACAATCTCCTCCTAGGCGATCGCGTTCTACTAAAGCAACTTTTGCCTTTAATTGTGCCGCAGCACTGGCAATTACCAGCCCGCCCGAACCGCCCCCAATTACCACCAAATCATATTCAACAGCCATAATTTTACCTTGATATTATAGATTCAGAAACCTGGTTTCTTCTGCAAACCTTCCTATTATGCAGCAAAAGTTATTATAGAAACCCGGTTTCTTGGTGTTTACGAATTAGATACTGGGTTAATTTCAGATTGAGTTTGAGCAAAAAATAGTTTACTAATCCAAGTGGTTACGATATGAGACAATAATCCAAACGGCCCAGCAAATAAACAAAAAGCTAAGGAATGACTTGTCCAAACTCCGGTTTTTTGTCCATCCCAATAAATCCAACGCCCCACGAATAAATCCATGACTAAAAAGTGAATCCATCCCGTGGCGGCGGCGTTTTCATCGGCAAAGAAATGGGCAATATCTGACAATTTTGGATTGGATAAAGCCGCTGCATTTTCCGGGGTAATACTGCTAATGAATAGATATAAATAAACGCAGGCTAACAACACAAAGGGAAGATAGGACTCCATGACTTTTCGGGTAACTCCCCAGTTCGGCAAAATAATCATTAATGCCCAAAAGGGAAGGACAAAAATATTAGCGATGTTAAAAATTTGATCAAGGGAAATAGTCATGGCCAGAATTTCTGAGATTAAGGGTTAAAATATTCCCATTCTAAAATATTTTTGAAATTTAAACCACTTTTTGGGAAATTTATGTTATGCTACGCGCAAGTTAATCTAGCTAATTTTTTGCTATGAATTCCCACGATCTCTTTCTGTTATTGATTTTATTGTTCCCAGGTTTAGCCCTATCGATTATTGTGATGGGAGCCTTTTCCGCCGGAGGTTAAAAGGTATTCTTTATCCCCTATTGGGTGCGTAGGCTATATGCACGACGCACCATCTGAACTATTTTTTATTGAGATAAGTATGAGGCAAAGCCTCAATATAGCATTCCAATGCAGATCATTAGAACGAGGGATTAGGGGTTTTTTAAAGTTTGGATTTGTTGACGAAATTGATCAATTTTATCAAATAAATCCGATTGATTTAGGGTAGTTTCTTCCCCTGTTTTTAACCATTTTAACTTAATAGTTTGCTGTTCGGCTTCCGCATCTCCTAAAACTAAACAGGCCACAGCCCCACTGCGGTCAGCCCGTTTAAATTGTTTCCCGAAGGCACTACCGCTTAAATCCAACTCCACCCCAAAGCCATTTTGACGCAATTTTTGGGCTAAAATTAAAGATTGAGATTCGGCTAAATTCCCCCGAGAAACGATATAAAAATCTAAGGTAGAACTAGCAAGAGAGTTTAATTGTTGTAATAGAATTACTAACCGTTCTAAACCGATCGCCCAACCGACTGCTGGAGTTTCTGGCCCCCCTAATTCTTGGACTAAACCATCATAACGACCGCCCCCACAAACCGTTGCTTGAGCGCCTAAATCATCGGAAATAATCTCAAAAGCTGTATGGGTATAATAATCCAATCCTCGGACTAATCTAGGGTTTAAACTGTAGGGAATTTCTAAGGCTGTTAATAGGTGTTTTACCTGTTCAAAATGGGCGCGGGAATCCTCTCCTAAATATTCTAAAATACTCGGAGCCCCTTGAACAATTTCTTGGGTGCGAGGGTCTTTACTATCTAAAATTCTTAAGGGATTTCGAGATAATCGATCCTGAGAGTCGGGATCTAATTCGTCTTGATATTGAGTTAAATAATCAACTAAAGCTTGACGATAGCTTTGGCGATCGCTAGAATTTCCGACGGAATTTAAGTTAAGGTTTAAATTCTTTAATCCCAAGGTTTTTAATAAATTTGTGGCGATCGCAATTACTTCCACATCGGCCCTAGCGTCCCGACTTCCTAACACCTCAACCCCAATTTGATGAAACTGTCGTTGACGTCCGGCTTGGGGTCGTTCATAGCGAAACATCGGCCCGGTATACCATAATCTTTGCAGCCCTCCCGTCCCATAGAGTTTGTTTTCAATAAAGCTACGAACGACTCCGGCTGTCCCTTCTGGTCTGAGGGTAACTGAACGTTCACCCCGGTCAACAAAGGTATACATTTCTTTCCCGACAACATCGGTCGCCTCGCCGATACCCCGTTCAAATAAAGCGGTTTGTTCAAAAATTGGGGTGCGAATTTCCTGATAATTTGCCTTCAATAAAATATCCCTGGCAATAGATTCAATCCACTGCCAGTATCCAATTTCATCGGGCAAAATATCCCGGGTTCCTCGTAATGCTTTAATCAGTTCCATGGGTGCTGTAAATTAATCGTTAGTCCTGGGATTCTATGGTTTCCCACGCTCCGTAACGA
This sequence comes from Candidatus Obscuribacterales bacterium, assembly GCA_036703685.1. Taxonomy (GTDB): domain Bacteria; phylum Cyanobacteriota; class Cyanobacteriia; order Cyanobacteriales; family Microcoleaceae; genus Planktothrix. The sequence continues at coordinate 1,084 of DATNRE010000199.1, read as the reverse complement.
TCGTTATAATACGCCAAAATTTGATCAATCCGTTGACGAATTTCCCGATTTTGGGTGTGATCATATTCAATCCATAAACTCCCCACCTGACTTTGAGTGTAATCAAATTCCGTTGGGATTTCATCGGGACTAATATGGGTTGGAATTAACCCCGTGTCCACTCCTTCCACCTGTCGTAAATGGGCCGCCACTTCCCGATAAACGGTTAAGGGAAGTTTCCGACAGCGAACTTGATAGCGAATTCGTTGTTTTTGTTTAACTGTTTGCATTCAAAATTAACCTATTTTTTGCACTATTCTACCGAAGAAGAAATGATCACTTCCGTTTCATCGTCAGTGGTCACAAGCGGTAGAGAACAACAATTAATATCATCCAGACAAACCTTTCCCCATTGCAACGCCCAACGCACTAAGGAAACTCGGTTTTCCGTTGCCGTTTTTGTCAGAATGTTACTGATATGATTATCAACAGTACGCTTACTAATTTCTAGTTTCTCGGAAATCTCTTGATTCGTTAATCCGCTTGCAACTAGCTCTACAACTTGCAGTTCTCGATCTGAGAGTGAAACAGGTCTGTGAGAATTGCGCTCCGTCATATTAGCTTCCAATTTTTGCATAACTACCTATTCATTATTCTAAAGGGAACCGTCAACCCTATCCTTTATTTAATCAAACTCAGGAATTTTTAATAAGCTCTGGCTTTACAAGACATCTAGCCGGGAATCGACCACACCGCAACACCCGGGGCAAAGACTTCACTGTCAGGGTTGCTGGATCAGTCTTTTCCTAACCGTCGGATGCGACTGTTATAACTGGTGTATATCAAATTTAGCAGAAATGCTTATCAATGTTTTGTTAATTTTTTCTCAATTTCAGCCGTCGTTAACCGTTGATTCTTCACCGTTAGTTTTTATCGGGAAGAGGGAACAGGGAACAGGGAACGGGGAACAGGGAATTACAAATGGGTAATGGGTAATGGCAAGAGTTTACCCCCCTGCCCCCCCTGCCTCCCCTGCTCCCCCCGCTCCCCCTGCCTCCCCTGCTCCCCCTGCTCCCTTACTCTCCACAACCAGGTACGGTAAACA
>DATNRE010000198.1:0-16983 GCA_036703685.1 Candidatus Obscuribacterales bacterium | reverse complement strand
CCCGGTGCATTGTGACCCAGACTTAATCAATCCCTTCAGTCTTCAAGTCCATAATTCACAATTTTATAGAGGAAAGGAAACAGGCGATCGCATCTGCATTTATTTCGTTATTGACCGAGTATTACCGATTCTGCTTTATGTGGGGGAAACCAAGCAATCACCCAAGGAACGATGGTTAGGAACCCACGACTGCCGCCGTTATATTGACCGTTATATCCAACTTCACCGAGATTATCAATTAGATGTTCAAGTGGCAACAGCCTTCTGGTGGGATACTCCGGCGGAGAGGAAGGCGCGACAAGGTTTAGAATTGAAATTGATTAAGAAATGGCAGTCCCCGTTTAATAAGGAAAATTGGAAACGATGGGGTAAGCCGTTTGGGTGATCATGGATTGTTAGGATAGATAACCAGTGTAACTACTGGAACAGCAGCAATGATTGTTTATTCTTTTAACAACATTTTGATCCAAATCGGATTAAACAAATAGTAACTATGAGTTTTTCCTGTTACCTTCTCCAACAAAGAACTGTCAATAGGAGTTTTATAAAATTCAATTTCAATAGAGGTTTTTTTCTCTGGTACAGGTGTTTTTGATCCAAACCAATCTTGATTAGAATAGTAATCTCTCCAGCTTGATATTAATTTATTATCTAAGCATTTTTGTATTTCTTTCTGAAGATTAACTGATTTATAAGAAAGAAAGTTTAAAGTTCCACCTAAAGTAATATAGCTTAGGGGAATCAATTGAGTAGTTGGAGAATGATAATCTGCTAGAACATCTGTGCTAATTATTACTCCGAAACTATAAGCAACAACTGTTACTTTTTCATAATTACTTAACAAATTATTGAGAAGCGGTATTACTCGGTTACGAGTTTTAGTCCTTAGACTAATTCCTTCTTCATCATTTCTTAAATATTGGGTTACAAAATAAAACTGATCTACAATTCCCTCTACAGGCAAAAAAGTTAGAATCAGGCTAACAATAATCCAGACTCGCCAATTAATCATAAATTTAGCGATTGCAGCAATAGCGTCTGCTAAGTCTTTAGGAATAGACTGTCCAAAAAAACTCTGATTTTCACCAATTGCTGTCATTGCTATTGCTAAGATTCCGTAATACCAAAAAACCATCAGTAAAATAGATATTAAAAAACATAAACTGACATAAGAAAATTCAAATAGAACTTTCCATACACAAGAGAAAATCCATTCAATAAATAGAGCAAATCCCTGAAATACTTTTATTTTCAATTCTTTATTGCTTAATTTATTTTCAGCAACTAAATCCTGCCAATAGGCTTCATATATATCTATTTCTCTGGAAATATCATTACTTTTTTCATGAAAATAAAATCTTTTTCCAGTATATCCCTGAATTTGAGCTTCACCTTTATCCTGAAAGCTAAAGTCTTCTAAGTTATTAAGCCCATTACTAATAATATCAAGGCAGACTCCCTTTTCTTGAGGTGATAATCCAGGTATAAAAATTACGGCTTCACGCGAAATACTCTTGTTGATTGATGTTTCCATAAGTCATTAAGTTAAAGGAATAGTTAAAAAACTTAAAATGATTTTTTGAGTGTACTTCATAGTTTAAAACCCTCAAAGTCCAATTGTTAAAATGATAGTTTATTTCAACAGCAAGTTCTCAAGGAAAGCCAAGCCCAGCAGACAACTTTATTTGAGCTCGCCCCGGTTGTTTAGGTACTTATTAACTTTTTACCATAATTAATGGTAGATTTCTATGATATAATACCTCTAAAATCATTAATCTATTGATTAATTGAGGGCAATGTCACCAGAAACACTCCTAAATGGGTTAACATTACCGCCCACCCAAGACGAACTACCCTATGACGATGGAGTTCCCATGGAAACCCAACGCCATAGAATGCAAATGGATTTACTAATTGATCCGTTAATTCCCTGGTTAGAACCGCGAGAAGATGGTTATGTGGGGGGCAATATGTTCCTCTATTTTAGTTTAGCCCAAGTGCAGAACCAAGACTTCAAAGGGCCTGATTTTTTTGCCGTATTAGGAGTTCCGAAAAAAGAACGAAAAAGTTGGGTAGTTTGGGAAGAAGGAAAAGCTCCCGATGTGATCATTGAACTATTATCACCCAGTACAGCCCAAGAAGATAAAACTAACAAAAAAATCATTTATCAAAATCAAGTTAGAGTTCATGAATATTTCTGGTTTGATCCCTTTAATCCCGATGATTTGGCAGGATTTACCTTAATTAATGGCAGTTATCAACCCATTTTTCCCGATCAATTTAGTCGATTATTCAGTAAACAATTAGGCTTATCCTTAGTGCGATGGTCAGGGGTTTATAAAACCGTTGAAACAGTATGGTTAAGATGGGCAACTCCAGAGGGTGAAATTCTCCCTACAATTGATGAATTATCCGCACAAAAAGCCGAAGAAGCGCAACGTCAAGCTGAAGAAGCTCAACGCCAAGTCGAACAAACCGAACGGCGTTCCCAGGAGTTAGAAACCTTACTCAACCGCTACCGTCAACAGTTTGGCGAATTACCCGAACCCAGTTCTGATTAGTTTTGAGATCAAAGGGAAGGCAAAGCTTAGAATTAATTAAGAAGTGGCAATCACCATTTAATAAGGAAAATTGGAAACGATGGAGTAAACCGTTTGGGTAAATTATCCAGTGAAATCAATAATTTTCTATCTGTAAAACTGATTTTATCTAAGTAAAATAATAATAAAATCAATGTCTTACTAAATATTAAGTTAAGTAAACATAAATAATTATCTATATTTACATGGTACAGAGTAAAAAAGTGTTTTCAAGGCAACGGATAAGTAATTTGTTCAAATCCTTGACTCTTGATTCTCAACATTTCTCCAGATTTCATCACACTATACAAACTCTGACGATTATTAAACACCCACTGAGCCGTATAGATATCAGGGCAGGTAATTCGATAGGCTCGTTCTCTTTCAACAAATTCAACAGTACAACCCGATGGCAGAATTAAACTGATTAGGGTACAGCTATTGTTGCTATTCAAGTGGTTCAACTCCTTCAGGATATTCGATAGTATCGTTATCTGTTGCCATGATGTTGATAATATTTAATGCAGCTAAACAATCACTTAGTGCTCGATGTTCACTACATAAAGGTTGCCATTTATAATCCTGCCAATATGTACTCCATTCCCCATTCCATTGAGCATGAATTTCCATTAAACACTCACTCCTATCTGATAATTTGAAAGATGGTAATTTATGAATATTTCGGCAATAGTTTAAAATTGATACATCAAAATTGCGATTCCAAATCAAAACCGTTTTATCTTTCAATACTTCAGTAATTAAAGGGTAAACTTCGGGAAACGATGGTGAATCGGCTACCATTTCATCTGTAATTCCATGTATTTCTATGACTTCTGGAGGAATTAATATTGTAGGCTTTACCAAAGTATTTAAAAGAATTTTACCGTCTAAATCAATAACAGCAATTTCTACAATCTGAGCTTCATTTAAGCCTGTAGTTTCTGTGTCTAAGATAATATACTGGCTTTTATTTTCTAAATAATTTTTAGCAGTTTTAATAGCATTAATTTTATCAAATTCAAATCTACCGCAGGACTCATACCATTCTTGATAACGTCGGATTTTTGCTTGCTTGTATCGTTGTTTAGCCAGATTCTCAAGCTGTTTTGGTGAACATTTCCGTTTCGGTTTCACGGACTGGGGATTATCAAGATCATAGAGATAAAGATAGTATTTTCGAGTATGAATTACACCAACAGCAGCAATAGGGCTTAAACCCATCTCACTCAGTTGCTTCTTTGTCTTCAGATTCGGTGGCGGTTCGTTTCCTCCACTCCCCCACCAACAGTATTTAGCAATGTCCATATCCTCAGCTTAAATGACTTTAACCTATTTTAACCCTTGCCCTTGCTTTTTATACTACATTAACAATAGCGATCGCCACTCATTCAAACTTTTCAGTAACGAAATAATAACGGTTATAGCTTGTAGTATAGTATTACAATTGGTGAGAATTTGAAAAGATTAGAGATTATCCCCAATAATTTATTCAACTCTAGGGTTTGCCTGAGTTAAAAGTTCAGTATATTTACTGTTTCCTAAGTAAGTATTCATCTGTAATCTAAGGAAAGAAGGTTTTCAGGGTCAATCATTCTCCCGCAATCATCTTCTACAAGTGCATCACTCATAACGGTTAGGAGTTTCAACCATTTATGGCTCTCATTGTTCCAGATGCCGTTCCATCCAAAGCCAGTCAGGGGGAAAAACAGGTCTTTAAAGTCCTACGAGATGAACTACCGGATGATTGTTTGGTCTGGTATGAACCCAACGTAAAAGGACTATACCCGGATTTTATTATCCTGAGTCCCACTCTAGGATTATTAATTCTGGAAGTGAAGGGATGGAGTCATCAACAAATCCTGAGAGCCAGTGACCAGTTTTTTGAAATTCAACAGAACGATGGCAAAATTGAGAGCCAACAATCTCCTCTGCGTCAAGCTAAGAGTTATCAAGATGCCCTCATCCAAAAGCTCAAAGGTTACTCAATTCTGATTCAAGACGACGGCGATTATCAAGGTAAACTCGCGTTTCCGGTCGGTGTCGGAGCAATCCTCACCAATATCACCGAAGCAACTGCACGGGATGAAAACATCTATCCCCTACTGGAAAAACCCCAAGCCGTTTATAAAGACGAATTACTCGACTGGGATGGTATCGGAGAACGAACTTTATTAAAGCGCCTATCCGATATGTTCACGGTGCGGTTCAAGTTCATGGCTATGGCTGATGACCAAATCAGTACCATCAAAGGCATCATTCACCCGGAAATCGCTATCCGTTCCGAACCCGCTAAACCCACCAGTGTACCGGAGGGCATTGTCCTAAAACCCGATGCCACGATTATCAAAACCCTAGACATTAAACAGGAACAATTAGCTCGGTCTATCAATTCCGGTCATCGTTTATTCTGTGGTGTTGCAGGAAGTGGCAAAACTCTAATTCTGCTCAGTCGTGCGAAGGCATTGGCTCATGAACTGTTTCCCAAGCGGATTCTAATTCTGTGTTTTAATGTCACCCTGGCGGCTTACCTGCGCTCACTGATTGCAGACGATAACAACCCGCTTTATCAAGAACGAATCACGGCTTGTCACTTCCATGAGTGGGCAAAATCTATTCTGGGTGGACTTCCTAATCCCCGACTGTTTGAAACGAATGATGATTATGATGCAGAAATAGGCGATCGCCTACTGACTGCTTTGGAGGAATTACCCCTAGAACAACGCTGGGATGCGATATTTGTTGATGAAGCCCATACCTTCGCCCCCAGTTGGTTTCGCTGTTGTGTTGCCGCACTGAAAAGTCCTGAAGATGGTGATTTGATGATAGTTTCCGATGGTTCCCAAAGCCTGTATGAACGGCAGAAATTCAGTTGGAAATCCGTTGGCATCAAAGCTCAGGGACGGACTCGCAAACTCAATCAAAATTATCGAAACACTCAGGAAATCCTCTCCGCCGCTTGGAACGTTGTGCAATCACTTTCGGCTCAAGATGACGATATTGATGAGGATGATGTGGCTTTCCCAATTGTTGAACCCCGTGCTGCTCTGCGAACAGGTCAACGGCCGTTACTCCATCTAGCCGCCAATCGACAGGGGGAAGTCGAAAGTACGATCGCTCAAATTCAGAAACTTCTCATCAAAGGCTATGAACCCAAGGATATCGGGATTATTTACCGCTATAAAGCCAAGTATGAACAAGAACCCTTTGATTTCCTGACTGAACAGTTAGAACAGTTGGGGATGGGATACTATTGGGTAAACCAGGATAAACAAGACTATAGCAATCGTCGTCCTGGGGTGCGAATCATTACGGCTAAATCTTCATTGGGTTTAGAGTTCAAAGCGGTGTTAATTCTGTGGGTACAACAGTTTGGTGTGGTAATGAACCCGAAGGGGAATGAAGCAGAAGGGCGGCGGGAACTGTATGTGTCCATGACGAGGGCGCAGCAAGAATTACATTTGTTTGGTTCAGGAAATTTTCAAGTTCTTCAGGATTTAAAAAACCTTGAAGGTTTAGATTCTGTCGAACAATATCCTGCTATTGCATAAATTAATTACTTCTATAATAAATCTTCCTTGATCACGGTAACTCCCCCCTAGAGTTTTGATAGCGTTTTACCAGTTCGCAAGCTGCTTCATAATGTTTTTTATTAAGTTCTGGAGGGAATAAAACCTGTGCTAAGTTCAAATATTTATTTACCCAAATCATAAATTCATTCAGAGAACGAGAAGGTAAATTAATTTTATAATCAACATACAATATCTTTCCATACTCATCTTTGATAGAATTAATTTTTTGACTAATATGGCGACGCTCTCCTTCTAAAATAAAATTAGTAGCGGGATAAAAAAAGCGAACATGAACAAATTTAAAAGGCAATGTTCCTGCAATTTCTTGTTGTTGTTCGACTAAAGTACCTAAATTTAATCCCCATCCTTGGTTTAGTAATTGATGAGCTTTTTGTAAATTATCATATTGTTTTTGAATAGAACGAGTTGGAGTAAGTAATCTAAAATAATCTCGATAGCGGTTCATGCGACCAATAATGAGTTGACCTGTTTCACAGGATTCATAGAGCAAATACCAAGCAATATCAAAATGAATCAGTTGTAACGGCCAAACCTTTACTAATCCAATTTGTCCAGAGCCATAGGGGTCACTAAACCGGGAAATTTCAATCGCTTTTCCAGTAATAATCGCATCTTCAATATTATCTAATTGATAAAAGAGAGTATTTTGCACATTGCCCGTTTCGCACATTTCATCTGGGTCAGTCCATACAATAGAACGGTTCAGTTGTTGTCGAACAGGATAAAAAAGCTCTCCTTGTCGTTCTAAGTTAGCACCTCGTAATCGCTTCTCTAATGTTTTACAAATTCGTCTGGCTTTGGGTTCTCTTTGATAGTTAGCCTGGGAAAGTAAGAGTTGAAAGGCAACTTGCAATTCCTCCCAAGTCATAGCACCAGTTCCGAGATAATAACCCCAACGGTACATTCGCTGTTCAAGAATCCTGTAACGTCGTAGGGTTTCTATGTCTTTGCGAATTGTTGGTAAAGCTGGATAATCCGCAGGAAGGTCGATTTTGAGTTCACAGGCAAGCTGCTGTAAATGATGCTGAACATCTGATAGAGCATTGCGGTGTTCTCCTTTCAGTTCTTGGGAGGCGTTACCTACCCCCGGATATTGAACCAACGTGGCAATTAGCAACATCAATCGCTCAAACGCTAGTTGATCTGAGTAGGGATGCAGTGTTGGCTTTTTAGCCATATTCTGTGAAAAGATAGTGGTAATAAGCCAATATTGACATGAAGCCTGTTATTTCTCTAAAAGTGTAGATTCTTCAAGGATTATTGAGTTTTGTGACTTAAAGCGTAAATATTGTGAAATCCAAGACATAAGGTATCACAGGCTGGTAAAGTCAGTAAATAGTTCAGTAATGAGGAAATCACGTCGGTTAAATCCATAGATTTAACAAACCTGCCAAGTTCTGTTAATTAACTCATCACACTTATTAGCTTTGATTTTAGAAGAAATGTTCTGCACGGCCACCCCTGCAAGCATTCTTAGTATTCAGTTTTATTTTCTTGGATAACTAAGAAAAGACTGACTAGCAATGATTAGTTAAGTCAATTTCTATTCATGAAATGGGAAGTAAGGAATTATGACAATTTTTTGGCAAGCCAAAATTTGGGGTTTGCTGCATGACCCAGTATTGAAAGCATTACATTACAATACCGGACGCGGTTCAAATAGTTGCTGGCAGGATCTCCGTGTGATGGAGCAGTGGAGAGAAAATAATTGGAATCCCGAAGAATCTCAAGGAACATTTTTCAAACATATTCTTTTAGCTGATTATATTACTTCAGCCAGTGATCGTTCAGCCATAGGAAGTTTATCAGAATCAATTAACTATGCTCCGAAAAATCAATCTGACCAAGGATTAGAAATTCGACATCTTTTGTCGGGTAAATCTCAAAGCTGGAAGTTACAAAATTCCGATCATCAAGAGTTAATAAATACTTCCAATCGAGCCGATTATCTGTATAAAATTGAAAAAAAGTTATTTGATTGTCAAATTATTGATCCTACGGATAACCAATTAAAATCAATTCGAGAAATTGAGCATTCTCAAAAAGTATTTTGGTGGTTATGGCGTTGTTTACCTATTGAAGTTTGTAATAGTTTTAGCAATGACCAATCTTTATTATTAATGCCTGCGGAAACTCGGATTCCTGATAGTTCTATTTGGAGTCATACTAGCTTAACGGCTGCGGTTGCAGGTGCATTAACAGGAACAGATTTAACTGATGAAGTCCTAAAAAGATGGCCATCTGGTCAAATTCCCTCCCGTCCTTATATTGGAATTTTCAGTTTTTCTCCTGTTCAAGAACTAATAAAAGCCAGTCGCAAAATGCGAGATTTTTGGGCGGGTTCATGGATTCTCCATTATTTATCTGCTAAAGTTTGTTGGGAATTAGCTCGAATTTATGGCCCAGATAGTTTAATTTATCCTTGTTTATTTGAACAACCTTTGATTGATACTTGGTTATTAGAGCAATGGCCAGATTTTGAACAATGGATACCCAAACCCACATCACGGCAAGTTTTAACAGCAGGTTTTCCTAATGTAATTGTTTTGATTCTTCCTCAAACTGTGGTTAAAGCTGCCATGCAAACCGCCAAGCAAATTTTATTAAAAGAATGGAAACAATTAAGTCATCTGGTATTTGCAGAATTGCAAGAGCGGAGAAATCCATCTTGGATGCCAAATTTAACAGAAAATAGTAGTAGTTGGAAACTTTGGTTAGATGCACAATGGCAGACCTATTGGAGTGCTTTTCCATTGGGAGATTTAGAACAACCCTTAAAAAGCAGCGAAATCTACAAAGAAAATGAAGAACAAATCTGGCGGGATGCTCAGAATCAACTTTGTAATCTCTCTAAAACAGAATCATTATTTTTAGAGGAAGAAACTGAATTTTTACAATGTGCCGGAGAACTCAGAAAACAGAAACAACATCTTTATCCTTTTAGCGTTAATGTCGGTTCTTGGTGGCCCCATATTTTTGACCAAACTCGATTCGCTCTAACTTCAATAAAAAATGCCCGCACTTGGGAAATTCCGACTGCTTTTGGCCCCCGTTCAACAATTTCAGGATTAGGCCCTGTTGTTCATCCTGATCAACATATTGATAAACATGATTGGTTAACTGAAGGAGATAGTCGGATACTGTGGAAACAAGATGCCGGATTGTTTGATGGAATTGAAGAACTCAACGCCACCGAAACAGTCAAGCGAGTATTACATAAAGTTTTACCTGAATTATTGAACTTAAATGAGAATGAAATTGCCGGGTCTTATCCCGATTTAACCGCAGGAGTAGCAGGATATATTAAACAAAATTATCCTGGTCATGTTGAGCATTTTCATAACGCTTGTCGAGGGATTTTAAATGATTTTGATTGGGCAAATAACGTTATTTCTCAGATGCAAAGTAAGTGGGGTATTCCCTGGGTTGATAGTCAAAATCAATCTCAATCCTATCATCCGCGTTTGCTCAATGCCGGATGGCTAGTTGAGGACAAGAAAAATCTTAATCTTCAAGAACGGCAAGAGTTACGCACTCAAGTTCAAACTAAAATTGATAGCTATTATCCTCAAAATAATCCAGCATCTTGGTATGTAATTGCTGCTGGTGATGGTGATGGGATGAGTGAGTGGTTGAAAGGAAAACACTTGAATCCTTATCAAGATTATGTTCCTAATCAATTATTAGATCAGATGAAAAAACCTCTTAAGCCAGAAAGCTCACTTTTAGAATTAGAGAACTCAGTGCGTCAATCTTTTCAAGCATTCTTGAAACAGAAAAAGCGTATGGGGCCATCAACCCATGTTGCATTAAGTCGAGCTTTATTAGATTTTTCTAATCAATTGGTTCCTTATATAACCGAACAACGTTATGCGGGACGGTTAATTTATAGTGGGGGAGATGATGTTTTAGCCTCTACTAATCTCTGGGAATGGGATAGCTGGTTATGGGATATTCGAGAGTGTTTTAAAGGCAATCCTGACCCGGGAAAGGAGTTTTCTGATGATGGAGATTATTGGCAATGGAAAGGCGAAACTCTACCTAATAATTTAGCCAAACGTCCTTTGTTTACGATGGGGCATAAAGCTACTATTAGTTTTGGTATTGTGATAGCCCACCATTCTGTTCCAATGGCAATCGCATTAGAGAACCTTTGGGAAGCCGAAGCACAAGCTAAAGATCATTTACCTCCTGATAAACAGAAAAAAAATGCTGTACAAGTTCGGGTAATTTATGGTAATGGTAATGTCTTAAAATCTACAACTAAGTTTGAGACTTTTAACACTTGGCGAAAGTTAATAGAGTTACCTAAATTAGATAGTGCAATTTTTGAACAAGCGGCAACAATTTGGAATCAACATCCCGCTCCTGTTTTTGAAGCGATCGCTCCTTGGACTCAAGTTTTTTGTTCTCGACGGGAACAGTTTAAGTCTCTTGAAGAACAGGAAGATTTTAAACGCGATTTAACTTCATTTTTAGAAAATTTATGGCAAACAACAACGGAAAAAGATTGTATGCTGCAAGTCAATAATTGGCTAAAGTTAGCAGCTTTTATTTTAAGAAATCGCCAGATTAAATTAGGAGGAAAATCTTAATGTTTTGGTATAAAATAACGCCAATTGATGTGTTATTATTTAGAGATGCTAAACCTTTTACTCCAGGGGAGAGAGCCTGGGCAGGGAGTATTTTCCCTCCAAATGGTCATACGTTAGGGAGTGCCATTCGGTCTTATTTGGCAACAAGCGACCTAGTTGATTTAATAGGGCCTTTTTTCTCCTATCAAAATCAACTCTATTTACCTCGTCCTTTAGGATTTGTGGGTTCAATACCTTTAATTCCTTTAGCTTGGAGTCAGAATTCTAATCTTAATCAAAGTCTCTGGAATTCCGAAAAACCTTGTCCATTAGTTAAAGTATATTCAAGTAATGAATTTGAATCTGAGGATGAAGACAATCAAGAACTGAAATGTCGCCAATATTTAGGTTCCAATACTGTCTTAGAATTTTTAGAAACAGGAAACATTAAAAAAGAAGATTGGTTAGCAAAAGATGATACAGAAACAGAACTCTGGACGGTAGAAACTCGTTCTCATAATGCAATTCAAGAAGGGACTCGTCAAGTTAAAGATTCCGATGGTTATTTTGTAGAAAATGCCATCAGAATGGCAACGGGTTGGAGTTTGGCTATTGGTTTAAACCAAGATATTAAAACTCCGGCTGTTATTCAACTGGGAGGAGAAGGGCATCGAGCTATTTTGGAAAGGTGCGAACCGCTTGACCAACAATGGCAAACTCTCAAAACCGCATCGGATAAAAACTTTGAAACTGGGGGTAAATCCATTGCTTATTTAGTGACACCTGGAGTATTTGAACGTAAACATGATGCAGGCAAATCTATCTGTCGTGCTTGGCCGTGGGAATGGAAACTAGCTCACACAACAAATAAGAATCAAACTCAAGGTTCATTGGTGAGTGTTGCCACAGAAAAACCCGTTGCTATTAGTTGCCGATTTCGAGAAAAGGCGGAAAACAAAAGTATTCCTGCACCCCAAGTATTTGCTGCATCCCCAGGCAGTCTTTATTATTTAGAAAAACCCGAATCTTTATTTCAGGATAATGCGGGGACGAAAGCCAATAATTGGCGAAAATTTGGATATTCTGAATTACTTTGGATTAATTATCAAGGAGAAAAAAATGACTGATTTAGTGTTTTTATATTTACTCTCTCCGTTACATACAGGGGGAACAACTCAAGAGGGAAATTTATTAGGAATTGCCAGGGAATCCCATACTAATTTACCTTATATTCCTTCTAGTACCATTCGAGGTAAAATCAGAGCAAGTGTGAGCGATCGCATAACCCTGGTTAAGTTATTTGGCCCTGATTTAAAAGATTTAGAAAATCGTGAATTTTTGGATAATTATGAACTAGAAACCAATAAAAGACTCACTCAATTAGAACAAGGAGATATTTGGATTGGAGATGGTTCTTTATTATGGTTGCCCGTTCCTTCTTTAAGTCATGGTGTAGTATGGGTGAGTTGTCCGCTTTTATTACAACGTTGGGCAAGATTTAATCCTAATTTACCCGAGGTTCCGGCTCCTTATAGCACTAATTTATCGGGTTCTAATATTTATCTCAAGGATGCAATTTTAAAACAAAATGAACTTTTATCTTGGAACAATTGGAAAGAGTTTCTCCCTCAAAATCAATTAACTAAATCCGTGCAACGGGTGTTATTACTTCCTGATCAACATTGTGCCACATTAATTCAAATGAGTTTGTGGCGACAAGTCAAAGTAAAACTTGATGAGCATAAATCCGTTGATGGTGGTTTTCGTTATGAAGAAGCAATTCCCCCCGATGCGCTGATGTATTTTCCTTGGGGGATGACATCACAAGCTAATGGCACAGCAGAACAATCAAAAACAGACTTTCAAAACTTGCTTTCAGGTAATCAGGTTTTGCAAATTGGTGGTCAAGAAAGTTTGGGACGGGGTTTTGTTCAGTCTTGGTTAAATTGATTATTTAAGGAGCTAAAACTATGACTTTTGATCCGCGTACTATTGCTACTCCTGTTTATGAGGCACTATCAGGACTGCGAACCCAATATAATAATCAAACCGACCGCATTAAAGAACAAAAAAGCCAAGCTGTTGAATTATATACCTATTTAGCTACTTGGGGATTGATGCGACTTAAAGCAGAAGAAACGGCGTTAAGTCAAGACGGTAAAAAAGATGTGGTTAAAAAATATTTTACCTGTTTAGAACAACTGTCAGAAATCAAAAATCTCACAAATTCTGATGGACTTAATACTCTTAAAACATTAGGAACCGATGAATATTTAGGGTTAACAGGTTTGGGTCTAACTGTAGCTCAAGAATTTAGTTTTTGGGCAAATGCTGTCTATCACGATATTAAAGGAGAAGATTAATATGTCACCTAATCCTTGGGAACGCCCTAACCAATCGGGACAAGTAAAGCCTAAACCATCGGGAACACTTAACCCTGCTACTCAAAAAGCTGACCCTAAACCAAAGAAAATTATTACGGTTGGTGGTGGCGGTGGCAATAGTGTCTCTGGTGGCGGTGGCGGGGGTTCCAATAGACCTAATAAACCGTCACCTTGGCTTGACAATGAAAATGAACCTTTACCCGATAAAACGGCGAGTTTTGTAGAATATTTGCGGTGGATGCGATCACCTGATACTGAACAGAAGGATGCTACAAAAGTTCAAATTCTGCAAATGGCGGAGGAAAATGCTAACTATCAACAACGTCTGCAACAATTAACAGACCGGACAAAATTAATCGCTGGAGAAGGAAACAGTTTTCAAGTCAAATGTCCTTGGCGAATCAGAGTTGGCGGACATCGGGGGCCAGAAAATATTTTACTCCCTGCGTTTGATGCTTTGGGAATGCCTTATATCCCATCTTCTAGTTTGCGAGGTGTGGCTAGAAATCAAGCTATTCGGGAAATCATGTCTAAGGAAAAAGTAGACTGGAAAGAAGCCGAGAAACAGATAGCACCTTGGTTTGGTTCTCTTGAGGAAAAAGGGGGAAATCGCTCTGGAAAAGTTGTATTTTTAGACGCTTATCCTCTAGCAAATCAAGATGGATTAATGGTAGATATGGCAAATAATATTTGGAAATGGGAGGCAAATGATTTCAAGTATAATCCTAATCCAAATCCATTTTTATCTTTAAAAGAACCGATGTTTTTAATTGGTTTACGGTTAGCCAGTGGATGTACTGATATTGAAGTCTTAAACCAAGTTAAGAAATGGTTAGTTAAAGGATTACAAGCGGGAATTGGTTCTCAAGTAAATACGGGTTACGGAGAACTAATGAAAGCGGGAGAAGGACGACCGAAAGAGGAGTTTTTTAGCTTAGAATTTACCTTACAAGGTCAACTCATTCATGGACGGCAAAAGTTCACCCAGTGGAACTGGAATGATCGAAACCAAAATTGGCAACATCGGGGTCAATCGGAAGCAGAAGTGCGTCCTGTGGCATTTAAATCTATGCTGAGATATTGGTTTAGAAGTTTAGCGTTAGGTGTTTTACCTGTAGGAGAAGTTTCGACTTGGGAAAATAAACTATTTGGAGGTATTAATCCTCAACGAGAATGGGGTTGGATTAGAGTTGAAATTTTAGATGGAAAAGTTACTCAAAAAGAACCTAAAAATAATGGTGATGCTTGTGGAGAACAAGAAGGGATTTTAAAATTTTCCTATGCACTGGGGAGTCCAACGGAACAAAAAACTCGGCAAGCGATCGCTAATTTAATTAAGAATTTAACTTGGTTAATGTTTCATTTAGGTGGCATTGGACAGGGTGCTAGACGACCTTGTTATTCTCGTCAAAACCGTCAATATGCTCCTTGGTGGCGTGGCTCAACTTTAATTCCTAATGATGATAATTCTTTCTGGAATTTACCAGATAATGTTAAAGAATTTCAACAAAATTTTCAGACTCATTTACAACATTTTTATCAAGCCCTTTCTCAATTACCCAATATTCCTAATATTCGGGCAGTAAATAATCCTGTTAATTTGGGTCAAGTCCGACAAGATAATTGGAAACAAGCAATTGATAGTAATTGTCGAATTATTGTTTGCTCAGGAGAAGAAGACTTTGACAAACCTTATGCTTTGGCTGTTCTTCATGGTTCTCAACTAAAGGTTAATAATAATTATGATGGCAATTTATGTGGTCAAGTTAGCCGACCAGTGAAACCTTCTCCGGTTTGGATTGCAGATCTAGGAGATTATCAAGTTGTAACAATATTTGGGGCGACAGAAAACCCTCGAAAATTTTATCTTGAGAAGTTAAAACTAAATACTGTCAAAGATAATTTTGCTCAAATTTGGCCATTTAATTAAGATGAGGATTTAATTTTTATGTCTCAACAGTCAATTTTAGTCGCAACCATTGGAACCCGTGATTTAAGCTTTCAAATTACTTCGGGAGAATGGTATAATGTGGGTGATGACCGCATCCAAAATGGCGCGATTATTGGAGAACAGGCAGAAGTTTTATCCGATTTAAGATTTGCTGAGAAAAGCTATCGAGATTTGACCCAGTATTTGTTAGAAAATATTGACCAATATCGAGAACGAGTTAAACCGATTATTTTTGGTAAAGTTTTTTTAGAACAAGGTCGAACAATTTCTCAAGTTTATTTAATTGCTACCAATCAACAGGAAGGAATTCGAGAACGGGAGAAAGATACTATTTATTCTGCTCAGATTATTAAAGCTTGGTTGATGGATAATTTTAAACATCTAACAAGTGAAAAAATAACAATTATTCCATTAGGAGAAGATGGGACTAACCCTTCTAATTTTGAAGAAATGTTTCGCTGGTGGTCACGGGTTTGGCGAAATCAAATTCGCGTAAAAAATCAGTTGGTTTGGGTTTGTTTAAAGGGCGGAGTGGGTCAAGCCTCGGAAGCGGCGAGGGTTTCTGGTCTAAGTTTATATGGCGATCGCATTCAATTTTATGAGTTTAAAGCCAATCCTGTCAAGAACTATCAAGGAGTTCCTTCTGATTATACTGGCCCGTTTTTAGGAACAAATTATCTTTGGGATAGAACTCAACAACAATGTTTAAAGTTATTAGAACGATTTGACTATGATGAAGTGTCTGATTTATTAGAGCCTTATTTTCAACAAGATCCTGAAAATTTTGGTTGTCTCCGCAATTTAGTTAAAGCGGGTATTCAATGGAATCAAGGTAATTTTCAAGATTTTTTCAAACATTCTGAAAGCATTTTAGATCTCCCTCAACAGAATCAAGGAAACTACTGGTGGTGGATGGGATATGAACAAGCAATGTTAGGTGTGGTGAGATTTAAACAACAAAATACTGCTGAAGCAATGTTACACAGTTACCGAGCAATTGAAGGTACAATTTATTTATGGGCAATTCAGACTTTTCCTGATTTTGTTCAAAATCGAGATGGTGAATATCTGAGAATTTCATCTTCAATTGCTGAACAATATCCTCAAATACAGCGATATTTTCAGTCTTCAGATTCAGAAAAATTACAAGGCTGGTTTTTAGAAGATTTTATCAAAGCTGCTATCCCAAGTACGTCGAATAGTCAAGACTTTAGAATTTTTTGGTCTTCAGCCAAAACGATGAGAAATAAGCTATCTCATCGTTTAGGTGGATTAACAGAATATGAACTTTTTCAAGATTGGAAAGTTGACCGACAGCAGGATTGTGAAAGCAGTTGGAAAAAGCGTATTTTAACTTGTTTAAATACTTTAACTAACCAATCTTTTACATCCTTAGAAGGAGCTAGTCTATTTATGAGAGTTCATAATTATCTTATCAGCAAAATCAAACAATATGAACCCTAAAATATAATTAATTTGTATTTTTGCTGATGTGATTTGGTTTAAATTATACATTTCCAGAATTTTAGATTTTAACAAATTTTTCCGTAATTCCCTATCCAAACTTTGTTGAATCTATTAGAACCTCAAAAATCATTAAGGATTGTACCATGTATATTTCTACTCGTGCCATTGTAGTTCGGAATTTTGCTATTGCCATTGTCAACGGAGCGATTACCTTGATTATTTTATTAATTGCACCTTTGGGATTAATGGCTGTAATCAGTAATACCTTTTTAGTCACCGTTGCCAGTTTCTTTACCGCTACTTTAGCCGATGGAGTCATCCGTTTTCTGCAATCTTCTCGTTCTGGGGGGGAGATGCCTTTACATCAGAATACCCCATATTCTTCTCAATTAGATTCTCGTTCATCTAATGAAATTGAACGCTAGGTTATGTTAACAC
>DATNRE010000197.1:0-3709 GCA_036703685.1 Candidatus Obscuribacterales bacterium | reverse complement strand
TGGGCTAAAACTTTTAAATGTTTAGAAACATTCGCCTGTCCTAACCCGGTGGCTTCAATAATTTGGGTGACATTTTTAGCCCCAGATTTTAAACAGCAAATAATTTGTAATCGACTGACTTCTGATAACACTTTAAAAAAGTCTGCCATTAATGCTAGGGCGGCGGGAGATAATTGTAAATAATCGCAGTTTGAAGTCGATTGCATGGATTTTAGACTGGGGTGGGTGATCGGTAGGACTGAATCAGATTATTAATATTACTTGTCTATTATATTACCACATTATCTAATCATTTAGGGAACAGGGAACAGGGAACAGGGAATGGGGAATAGGGAATAGGGAATGGGGAACAGACAGGAAAAGAGTTCTCTGTACCCGGTTTTAGCATTAGTCTCTGGGCGACTGCTATAATATCTCTACTTGGGTTTTAATTGAGATTTTTTGTGCGTTTTTTCTCGCTCAATTGCAGTAAAATATCGGCGTGAACCTCTTTTGTGATCGGATATAAAAAAGTAAAAATCATCCCAATGATGAGGATAAGGGTGGGTAATGGGCCAATAGCAAACCGTACTGCTAACAGAGCCGAGTCCGGTTGAATAGGGGCGGGTTGACCGGGAACTGTAGACAGAAATCCCGAAAAACTTAAGGCTTGTCCAACTAAAAATAAGCCCACAGCTAATCCAATTTTTTGTAATAAAACCATGAAAGAATAGAAAAATCCTTCTCGTCTTTGTCCAGTATTTAATTCATCTAAATCAATCACATCAGGAATCATTGACCAAGGAACTAAATAGGCGGTTGAGACTCCACATCCGGCTAAAATTGCCAGAATATACATTAAGCCAACTTGGTCAGGTTGTAGGAAAAATAAACCCGCTTGGGCAATAATCCACAACCCCATTCCCATAAAATAAACGGACTTTTTACCATAGCGTTTACTAATAGCACTCCAGACAAATAACATGATTAAAGCAGTGCCTTGAACAGCGATGGCCACCTGGGGAAAAGTTGATTCTGGAAGCTGCATCCAATTGACTACAAAATAGGGTAAAATTGAAGCCGTGAGTTGAACT
This sequence comes from Candidatus Obscuribacterales bacterium, assembly GCA_036703685.1. Classification (GTDB taxonomy): domain Bacteria; phylum Cyanobacteriota; class Cyanobacteriia; order Cyanobacteriales; family Microcoleaceae; genus Planktothrix. The sequence goes on along the minus strand of DATNRE010000197.1, from coordinate 2,636 downwards.
CCTAGCCAGGAACAAAGATAAATTCCACTCACCAATAAAAAGGGTCGATTGCTCAAGGCAATTTTGACTTGTTCAGCCAGGGGAATACTATCGGAATTATCTTGATTTTCTGCGATTGAATTTCTTGCCCATACCCGCTTTCGGGTTCCCAAGAAACACCAAAACAGAGGCAAAACCGATAAAATCGCACAAACTGCCCCTAAAACTAAATAGCGTTGATAGGGAGAATCGGGCAGTGCTGTAAAAATAATTTGTGCTAAAATTAAGGAAAAAATACTCCCGCCAATGGAAAAAGAGAAGCGAAAACTATTAAGGCTGGTGCGTTCGTTATAGTCCGAGGTTAATTCGGGAGTCAGGGCAGTGTAGGGTAAATTGACGACGGTGTAAGCGGTATTAAATAAAATCCCAATAATCACATAATACCCAAACAAAAACCAGTGATTAGTCCCCGGAACAACCCACTGTAAAAAGAACAAAATTCCAAAGGGAATTGCTCCAAAAACCATCCAAGGATAACGTCTTCCCCAGGGGTGAACCGTGCGATCGCTTAATACTCCCACAATCGGATCATTAACAGCATCCCAAATTTTTCCGACCATTAATACACTTCCGGCTAATCCAGCCGGTAAACCCGCAACATTAGTCAAAAAAACCAAAACAAAAAAGACAGAAATATTGGCAGTAATTGCTGGGCCTAAATCTCCCGCTCCAAAAGCTAATTTAGTTGATAAATTTAGCTTTTCGGGTGGAGAAACTGTTGGAGAAGGAGTGGAGTTCATCTGTATTAATATTAAAGAGTATTGTCAGCTTAGAACTAAAACCCGATGACTGACAACAGGATAGCCTAAAACGATATGCTGATTAAATACCAATCATCATTCAGGAGTAATGTAATTATGGCTGCTCTAGGCGATCGCTTTAATCGGATGATGGGGAAAACCCGATTTGTCGTCAGTCGTTTGTTTCTGCATTTGGGAGGAGATCAGGTCGCGCCCCTGTTGGGAATACTCAACCAAGCCGCCCGGGATGTGATGGATGCTGAGGGCGATTTACCAGTCACAGGAGAGGCCCTAGTAGAAGTCTGCCAAGGTCTGCTTCAGTATGACACCTATTGGCTCTCAGGCTCCAATGAAGGGGATGTGGTCTGGAGTGAGGGGGAGGCGGCGGACTACTTTAACGAACTATTCACGGATTCGGGCCAACGGTATTTGAGTCAACCGGATTTTTCTCAACCCCTAGATGAAAGTGAATACCTATCTTTACCCATTACCCACAATTTAATTGTGATGATTACCATAGTTAGTGAAGGGGAAGTTCCCGAATTAGAAACGGATTTAGCCAGTTTAGAAGCCATGAATCGGGGGTTAAAAACATTAATTAATCTACATTATCAACATAGACTCCGAGGGATTCAAGTGCATTTTTCCCCGGCTGTTTTAGGAGATGAATTAACCAACGACCAATTATTAGAGAACTTTCCCGAACTGATTCCCCTCTAAGGAATAATATCAATTGATCTGGAAGTTAAAAAAGAGTGACAAATTCAGGATTTTTTTGTTACAATAGGAAACATAAATGTTGAGAAAAGTAAATGGGTTTATGTGGAAAAAAATTTTAATTCTGTTGATTTCCGTAACGTTTTGTTGGACAACGGTTGCCTGTGGGTCTGCCACAACTTCATCGATTCCCCAACAATCGGCCCGCACCACGTCTGCCCCCCAAAATCAAGTGATGGAGGGTAAATATCCGGTTCAGCAAGCCCAATATAATGACGTCGATGGGGAGTATACCCTGATGTTATTAAATACCCCGGCGGGGAAATCTGCCACCTATCGGACGACGGATTTACAAATGGCGCAGTTAAGCGATGAACAAATTAAAGCCGGAGAAAAAAGTAGCTTAACAATTACCAATGGTCAACCGGTTTTGTATTTAACCGAAGATTTTCGGATTGAATATGTTCATAATGTTACCGAAACTCAAACCAACCCCGCCACGGGTCAACCGCAAACCGTTGTCGTGCGACAAGAATCGAGTTTCTGGACACCCTTTGCGGCTTCTTTTGCGGGAAGTGCGATCGCCAATACCTTATTTGCCCCCCGCTATTATGTACCCCCGATGTATCAACCCGGCGGTGTGATGACCGGATATGGCGGTTACGGTTCCAATTATAATCAAGCCGTCAACGACTATCGGACTCGATACAATAGCCCCCCAGCGGCGGTAAAAAATAGCACCACCCTCCGCACCACCGGAAATATTCGTAACTCCAACCGGAATTCCTCCGTTAACCGCCCTACCTCCCCCAATTCCAGACGTTCAACGGGTTCGGGTTTCGGGTCAACGGATTTACGCACCTCCCCGAATCAAGGTTCAAGCCAAAAACGCCAACCCAGTTTCGGCAGTGGTTCCCGCAGTCGTTCCTCCTCGGGAAGTGGCAGCCGAAGACGCCGTTAAATCGTAGTGAGCCCGACCGGGCTCCTGCTTGGTTCTAATAAGTTGATTCGAGATCGCCACAACTGATAGAGTTTAATTGGGAAAAAGCGATCGCTTCTTTGGAGAGTTACATTGAGTATTCACCCCCCAGAATTCAAACTAATATCAAATCCCAATCAGCAGGATATAATTACCTCGGA
>DATNRE010000196.1:0-7936 GCA_036703685.1 Candidatus Obscuribacterales bacterium | reverse complement strand
CAAGTCACCCGCCGGGAGGACTTGAAGGATGCGATCGCCGAAATGTTGGCTTTTGACGGCCCGGTATTAATGGATGTGCAGGTGAAACGGGATGAAAACTGCTATCCCATGGTCGCTCCGGGTAAGAGCAATGCTCAAATGATTGGTTTACCTGAGCGGACAAATTTAGAAACTATTGAGTTAGTTTATTGCAACAATTGTGGCGCGAAAAATGTGGGCAGTAATAATTTCTGTCCCGAGTGTGGCACTAAATTGTAATTTAACCGGATTTTAGGTGAGCAGCAACCCCTATCCGGGGTTGTTTTTTATTGATTTGAAGTATATTGTTGTTGTGCTTTATAGCGCTGTGATTCGGAAGTGCTAAAGCACAACAACGGGCTTAGGGAATTTTTAGTTATTTATTTTTAGTTTAATTTAATGAATAGTAATCATGAATCGGAATCAAAACTTACCCTCGAATATTATATTAATTTAGGTCAGCAATATTATCAACAGCAAAACTGGGAATCGGCGATTAATAGTTATTTAAAAGCCTTAGAATTACAGCCAGACTATTTCGGAATTTACTATGGGCTAGGATATAGTTATTTTCGAGATAGTCAATGGGAAAAGGCGATCGCAAATTATCTCAAAGTCCTAGAATTAAAACCGGATTTAATTGATTGTTACCAGAATTTAGGCTATGCTTATATTAAGTTAGGTCAATGGCATCAAGCCCTAAACTATTATAATCAATTATTAACTTTTGAAGGAGCTATTCTCTATCCTCCCCATAACTATTTGCGAGAAATGTTAATTCAATGGCAAAGCATTAATTTCTCGGAGATCAGTTATAATTCAGATCGGAAAATTATCAAGATTTTTCAAGCTGACCCGGGGTTATATAGTATGCTGAATCGTTTATCTTCTGGGTATCAAAAACAGGTTTTTTCCCGACTTCAAGAACAGGGAATTGAGGTGACAGAAGATCAAACAGAAGCAGATATTATTATTTCTCAATATATTGTTCTTTTAGAAAGTTTTGCCCGTCAATATAAACAGCAAAAAAAATACCTGTTATATACGGAAGAACCCCATTTTGATCTTAACTTTGAGTCTAAAATTAATCTGGAAGGGGTGGAAATTAATATTATGAATATTTATACGGGAGATGTTTTTATTAATAATTATCATCTTTGTATTTGGCGGAGTAATGTGTTTAGTCAACCCTTGCAATTCTGCACCGACGAGGACTTTGCACGGCCCAAATATCGGAAAATCGCGGCTTTAATGTCCAAACATCCCATAGCTGGATTTGCAACCTTAGTCCGAGAGGGAAAAAATATTGATTTATATAATTTGCGGAATCAAATCGCTTTAGAAGGTCATCTATTAGGGAAAGTTGATATTTATGGAAAGGGTTGGGAAACCGGAATTACGGTAGAAAATTCTAGGGATGGGGACTGGACAAACCGCAAGTTTAAAATTCTTGAAGATTATCATTTTAATCTCTGTTTTGAGAATACCATCGCCCCCTATTATTGTACGGAAAAAATTTGGGATGCCATTATTGCCGGATGTTTACCGATTTATTATGGGGGAAAAGATGCAACTATTTATCAAGATTTCCCCGCCCATAGTTTTTTAGATTATTCTGATTTTGCCGATCCTGGGGAGTTATTTGAATATATCGAAAATATGACTTTTTCAGAATATAAACAACGGTTGAATTTATGTATTGAGACGTTTAACCGTGTCGGGGAACTTCTCCGAAACCATGATTTTTATATTCCTCAACGGGCGGATAATTTAGCTCAAAAAATTAAAAGTATCGTTTTTTAAAACTCAGCCATCGTTGTTGTGCTTTAGCACTTCCTAATCAGAGTTTTCACTGGCCCAACAACGGGATAACCGAGGATTCAATTGTAAAGAATTGAAACGTTTACTTGTGCATGGAAGCAAGGGGACTTAAGATTAGGGCTATGGTTTTCGTGAACCTAAGCGGGGGCTAAAACCTGGGGGGGTTCACGAAAAACGCTAGAACCTTGACAAATCAATAGTTTATATTTTTGAGTCCGGTTAGTTATTGATAATCTGTTGCAATAATGAAGGCTGGAATGAGGCAATTTTTGAGGTTCACGAAAATGGGCTCCAGAATGACTGCTTCATGAGGGTTTCAGACGGCAGACTTTCAATTAACATAATCCCGCTTGCGGGACTGAAACGCAAAAATTCAGAAATTGCCACAGCTTACGAATTAATAAAATCTTTCAATTAACATAATCCCGCTTGCGGGACTGAAACAAGGTGTGAATCAGAGTCCATTGCTTAGTTGACATTGTTCTTTCAATTAACATAATCCCGCTTGCGGGACTGAAACATTGACTTTCTGCCTCAAACTCCTCCTGAGCTAAAACTTTCAATTAACATAATCCCGCTTGCGGGACTGAAACTTCGAGGGGATTGACAGAAGCGGGAAAACCACTCAAGTTAAACTTTCAATTAACATAATCCCGCTTGCGGGACTGAAACTAATCTCGATTTGTTTTGGACACAATCACACCGCTCTTTCAATTAACATAATCCCGCTTGCGGGACTGAAACTCGAAAATAATGTAGTACCTAGCAAAACATTTCTAAATACTTTCAATTAACATAATCCCGCTTGCGGGACTGAAACGTCAGACTTGCTAAACTCTTAGATTATTGTTGGGAGCTTTCAATTAACATAATCCCGCTTGCGGGACTGAAACAACTTTTAGGCTGCTAAACTATTCAAATGCTCTTGTCTTTCAATTAACATAATCCCGCTTGCGGGACTGAAACCTTTAGCGATCGCAATGCAACAACGACTGATTGTGTCCTTTCAATTAACATAATCCCGCTTGCGGGACTGAAACACCTTTGCTCGTTCTTTGATGATTATTACAAATTTACTTTCAATTAACATAATCCCGCTTGCGGGACTGAAACAAAACCTTTGAGGACATTTACAAACAATGGATTAATTCTTTCAATTAACATAATCCCGCTTGCGGGACTGAAACGCGCCCTGAACGCTCGTCTTCCCCGCTCGGCTCTCGCTTTCAATTAACATAATCCCGCTTGCGGGACTGAAACGTTTCACTGTATCAAGCCGTTATTATCCGACTCAAGACTTTCAATTAACATAATCCCGCTTGCGGGACTGAAACACTGACAAACGGGGACGCAAAATGATTACCGATAATATTGGAGCTTTCAATTAACATAATCCCGCTTGCGGGACTGAAACAGGCGATTAGTATTTGATTTATTTTTAAATGTTTAAACTTTCAATTAACATAATCCCGCTTGCGGGACTGAAACTTGGAAGTTGCGATCGCACCCGTCGCATTAATTACCTTTCAATTAACATAATCCCGCTTGCGGGACTGAAACTGTTTTTGATGTTCTGATTAGCGACTACTAACACTTTCATTACTTTCAATTAACATAATCCCGCTTGCGGGACTGAAACGCCTCAAATTGGGCGGTGTCGGCGGGTTCTAAGATACTTTCAATTAACATAATCCCGCTTGCGGGACTGAAACTTTTTTGGATCGAATGAGACAGAAATATCCGTGGGACTTTCAATTAACATAATCCCGCTTGCGGGACTGAAACCCTCAATTAACGACTTGAATTTTTCCGATAGTTCTTTCTTTCAATTAACATAATCCCGCTTGCGGGACTGAAACTTAACCTCATTAATAACTTACCCCTTATTACTCAAATGTTCCTGAGCATAAACCTCCGCCATTAACTTCGGCCAGATTAATAGAAAAAATCCCATCCAGGCTAATAAAGGAATAGCCACTAAAATCGTAATCCAAATTATATGAAACAGAAACCAACTCCCTGAAATTAGGGTAATTCCCGTTAATAGAATTGACCAAGGTTGACACCACCAAGGTTTATAATTCCAGGGGTTAAAGGTTGGGGTTTCAATCGGCGTTTGATCTTTCATTGTAAGTAAGTAGGGAACAGGGAATAGGGAATAGGGAACAGGGAATGGGGAAAGGGGAAAGGGACAATAACTACATCACCTTTTACAAATTTTTCCATGCTTCATCCTCCTCGGGCTGTAACCAATCTTTTTGCAGGGAAGATTCACTGAGTATAGTAATTTCTAACTGTTCTTGTTGATATTTGGTTTTCAGAAATTGCAGAAAATCCCAAACCTCTTGTAATATAAAATCTGGACTATTTTCTACTTCTTTAATTAATAATTCTTTAGTGTTCATATTTTTGACCTTGATTTTTTGGGTTTGAAAATTCAGAAAAACGGGATTATCTAAACAACAGAATTTTCCGGTAAAGCGGTTTGCATTTGAGCTAACCAACTAACTAAGGATTCTAACTGTTTATCCGCACTTAATACCGCTAATCCTCGTACTGTAACTTTACCTTTACTATACACAAACCGAGTATGTAAACTTTCCGATAAATTAGCTTTTAATAAATTCCAGGCGGGTTCCTCCATGGGAGTTTCTAATAAAATATGTTGTTTGCCGTCGGGTTTAATGCGAGAAAAGCCTAATTTCTTAGCAATTTGTTTGAGTTCCATAATTCTAATTAATTGACGCGCTGGGGTGGGAACTGGGCCATAGCGATCGCACCAGTCTTCCTCAATTCGAGATAATTCATCCCGACTTTGACAAGCCGCCACCGACCGATAGGCGCTCATTTTTTGATCTAAATCGGGAATATAATCGGAAGGAATAAAAGCAGTTAAACTCAAGTCAATTTGAGTATCATCAACTTGGGGAATTTCTTGACCCCGGACTTCTTGAATCGCTTCTTGTAACATTTCACTATAAAGATCGAACCCCACCACATCCATTTGACCCGATTGTTCGGCCCCTAAAATGTCTCCCGCGCCCCGAATTTCTAAGTCTCTCATCGCTAATTGATAGCCCGATCCTAACTGGGCAAATTCTTGAATTGCCCGCAATCTTTTGCGCGCATCATCGGTTAAATTCACCCGTCCGTCGGCCGTTGTGGGATAGAATAACCAGGCGTGGGCTTGCACTCCAGATCGTCCGACCCGACCCCGTAATTGATACAGTTGACCTAAACCGAAACGGTGGGCATCTTCAACTAAAATAGTATTAACTCTGGGAATATCTAACCCCGATTCAATAATGGTTGTACAAACTAAAACATCCGCTTCCCCCGAACTAAAAGTTAACATAATTGATTCTAATTCCGAGGCGTCTATTTGTCCGTGGGCGATCGCTAATCTCACCCCCGGAATCATCTCTCGAATTTGGGCGGATTTTTCTTCAATTCCTTCAATTCTAGGCACAACATAAAACACCTGTCCCCCCCGATCTAATTCCTGTCGAATAGCTGTTCTAATAATTTCTAAATTCAACGGAGATAAATGGGTTTGAATCGGGCGACGGGAGGGAGGAGGAGTGGTAATTAAACTCATTTCTCGAATCCCAGATAATGCCATATATAAGGTTCTGGGAATAGGTGTGGCGGTTAAAGTTAAGACATCAACATGGGTTTTTAAGGTCTTAATTTTTTCCTTTTGGTTCACGCCAAAACGCTGTTCTTCATCAACCACTAATAACCCTAAATCCTTAAAATGTACTCCTTTTCCTAACAAGGATTGAGTCCCAACAATGATATCAATTTCCCCCGTTGCCAACCGTTTTAATATCTCTTGTTTTTCGGAATTGGTGCGAAAACGATTAATTAAAGCCACTTCTATCGGATAGGGAGAAAATCGTTCTTTTAAAGTATGATAATGTTGTTGAGTTAAAATAGTGGTGGGGGCTAATAAAGCCACCTGTTTTCCAGCAGTAACGGCTTTAAAAATAGCCCGAATTGCCACTTCTGTTTTGCCAAATCCCACATCCCCACAAACTAACCGATCCATCGGCCGATCGCTTTCCATATCCCGTTTCACGTCTTGGGTAGATTTAATTTGATCCGGGGTCGGTTGATAGGAAAAGGAGTCTTCTAGTTCCTGTTGCCAAGGCATATCGGGGGGGAACGCATAGCCCGTTTGTTGGGCGCGTTGGGCGTATAATTTTAATAGATCTACGGCTAATTTTTTTAAGGTTTTTTTGACTTTTTCCTTGGTTTTTTCCCAAGCTTGTCCGGTGAGTTTATTCAGTTGGGGAACTTTGCCCCCGGTACTTCTAAACCTTGATAAACTACCCACTTGATCGGCGGCAACTCGCAGAATTCCATCGTCATATTGTAAGACCAAATATTCCCGGGTTTCGTTATTAATAACTAGACTTTCTAATTTAGTAAATCGCCCTACCCCATGTTGACGATGAACAACAAAATCCCCTGGACGGAGTTTATTCAGTTCCACCTGTTTTGATACCGCCCGCCGTCGTTTTCTCACATAACCATGGGTAGCGAGGGAATGCTGACCATAGAATTCTCGGTCGGTAATTAAAACTAATCGAAAGGTGGGTAAAATAAATCCTTCTAATTCGGCGAGTCCGGTATATTTTAAGGCGACGGGGGTATTTTTAATTAAGCTATCAATGGCGGGGTAATCTCGGGGGTTAGGAATGAATTTTGAAGGGCAATCATGTTCGGATAATAGGGCAACCGATCGACTAGGTTGGGCGGAAACAATAAATATAGAAAAATATCGTTGTCGCTCAGACCGAATTAATTCGGCTAGTTTAGCAAATTGATGGGGAGTAGCGGGAACTGGACGGGAAGATAGGTTTAAACTGGGAACATTGGTAATATTAACTAGGCTGGGTTGATAATCCCCTATTTCTGATAAATAGAGTTTATCAAAGGATTCAATTTGTTGCAGAGATTCGGTAAAGGAACGATGAATTTTAGGGGGTTTTTGGGGGAGGGCTTGCCATTGTTCTTCAATGTGTTCTAACCAGCGATCGCTATGGGCACAACATTGATCAATTTCATCAATCACAATTAAAGTCGTATCGCTTAAATAATCTAATAAACAAGCGGGTTTTTCAAAAGCTAAACCTAATAAAGAATGATAGGATTTAGGGGATTTATAATGATTATCCAGTTGAAATTCCGGTTGAGGTAGGGGGGGAATAATTTCGGAAATTAAGGTATCTGCATCACCTAAATTTCCCTGAATAATTACATCAAAATTGGTCGGGGTGAGAATCAGAGTTTCAATTTTATCTAAGGAGCGTTGGGTGGTGGGGTCAAGTTCTCGAATTTGTTCTAACTCATCCCCAAACCATTCCAAACGCACGGGCCATTCCGAGGCCACCGGGAAAATGTCCACAATATCCCCCCGGCGACTCCATTGGCCCTCGGTTTCCACCAGGGATACCCGCTCATAGCCTAACTTGGCAAACTGTTGATCGAGGGTTTTTCCGGCGGCACTCATCCCCCGAGACAGGGTTAAACAGTAGGGCTCAAACGCCTCTACCGGGGGTAAATGGGTCTGTAAACTCCGTTCCGTAGCTACAATGGCCAGGGGGACAGAGCCCGGGGTCTGTAACCGTCCCGCCAACTCCGCTAACACCTGCATTTGGCCCCAGGTCATCTCCTCGGAAGTCACCGACTCGTATGGGGACGCCTCAGAAGTGGGGTAAAAGTAAACCGTGGCCCATCCCATGGCCTCCAGTTGAGTCGCCCACCGTCCCGCTTCCTCCAGGGTGGCCGTCACCACCACTAAATTTAATCCCGACTCCTGGGCCAAGGTTGAAGCGACTAACCCCTTGGGAATGCGAGACAGACCATTCAGGTAGAGGGACTGGGATTTATTGAGTTTGGTTAGGAGTTCGGCCGTTAAGGGCGATCGCCCCAATGCACGCACGATGGAGGAAAATGTCATATTGGAAGGGAACAGGGAACAGGGAATAGGGAACAGGGACACCGGAGAGAAAGACCATCATTCTCGTGTTTGAGTATGAGTCTTTGTTCTAACCGTTAACCTCGACTGCCATAGAGAGTCGCCCTGCTA
>DATNRE010000195.1:0-2989 GCA_036703685.1 Candidatus Obscuribacterales bacterium | reverse complement strand
CTCTGCGGTTTTGGGTTTAGGCGGTATTTATCATGCCGTCCGTGGCCCTGAAATTTTAGAAGAATATTCTTCTTTCTTTGGCTACGACTGGAAAGATAAAAACCAAATGACCAATATTATCGGGTATCACCTGATTCTGTTGGGTCTGGGGGCTTTCCTGTTAGTGTTCAAAGCCATGTTCTTTGGGGGTGTCTATGACACTTGGGCCCCAGGTGGTGGCGACGTCCGTGTGATTGCCAATCCGACTTTGAACCCCGCTGCGATCTTTGGCTATTTAGTTAAAGCTCCGTTTGGGGGAGAAGGCTGGATCATCGGTGTTGACAACATGGAAGACATCATCGGCGGTCACATCTGGATTGGTCTGATCTGCATTTCCGGTGGGATCTGGCACATTCTAACCAAACCCTTTGGCTGGGCGCGTCGGGCTTTCATCTGGTCTGGAGAAGCTTATCTGTCTTACAGTTTGGGCGCTCTGTCCTTGATGGGCTTTATCGCCGCTTCCTATGTTTGGTTTAATAATACCGCCTATCCCAGTGAGTTCTACGGCCCCACCAACGCTGAATCTTCTCAGGCTCAGTCCTTTGTGTTCTTAGTCCGTGACCAAAAACTGGGAGCCAATATCGGTTCCGCCCAAGGCCCGACCGGTCTGGGTAAATACCTGATGCGTTCTCCGACTGGGGAAATCATCTTTGGCGGTGAAACCATGCGCTTCTGGGATTTCCGGGGCCCTTGGTTAGAGCCTCTGCGTGGGCCCAATGGTCTTGACCTCAACAAGCTGAAAAACGATATCCAACCTTGGCAAATTCGTCGGGCTTCTGAGTACATGACCCACGCCCCTAACGGTTCGATTAACTCCGTGGGTGGGATTATTACCGAAGCTCAAGGGTTTAACTATGTTAACCCCCGGGCTTGGCTGGCTGGTTTCCACTTCATTATGGGTTTCTTCTTCTTAATTGGTCACCTGTGGCACGCGGGTCGCGCCCGGGCTGCGGTGGCTGGTTTTGAGAAAGGGATTGACCGCCAATCGGAAGCTGTACTTTCTATGCCGGACTTAGACTAGGGTTTTACCTAGACGTCTAATCACCGCTTAGATTGTTAATTAAAGACCCTGCCTGATTCGTCAGGTGGGGTTTTTAATGGGAATAAAAACCGATATATGATAATTTGCTAAATAGCAACTAAGCCTAATCAATAATTATAAATAAATCTTATGTTAAAAACCCTAATCTTTCTGAAGCATCGCTTTTATAAACTAATTTCAATTCTAGGAATTGCTCTATTTTCTTTTATCTTAACTTGGAGTATTCCACCCACACTTGCCCAGAGTGATTTACCCAGTGATATTAACCCCTTAACCTCGATTATTCGGGTGGGAAATCTAATTTCTGCACCGGTGGTGATTGATGGCTCTGAGTGGTTTAGGGTGGCTATGGAAATTCCTGTTGATGTTAATGAAAAAAATAAGGGTTTCTCGATTAAACAACGGGCAAAAATTATTCAAAATGAAATCTATGGGATTTTAGATAATCAATTATACGGCGGAGGATTATCTCAGGGTTTTAATTATGATGCCCTGACCGTAACCGCTAAAACCGATCAGAAAGGAAATACTCAGATTTTTGTCACTGACAATCAGGAATTGCAAGAAAGAGCCATTCTTACAGTTACTGCTGCGGATGCGGAATATAATGGTTATTCTCTTAAAATCTGGTCTAATAAGTTAACAGAAATTATAAAATTTGGTTTACAGAGTAGTCATAAACAGCGCCAACCTGCCTATTTATATCAAGCGGGTTTATGGTCATTGGGAGTGCTTTTATTCTGCGCTTTATGCAGTTTTGGGGTTTATTTATTACAAAAACGGTTAGCCGAAAAAAAACAGACTCTTAAAGAACAAAAACCAGAATTAAATTACTATCTTGAAAGTGCGAATAATAATCCGACTGACTTGAATAATACGGCGCAATTTGCCGAAGTAGAAACCCAAGTCAGAAACTGGAGAAAAAAATATAATACAAATCAGTTTCGGCGATTGGTTTTGAAAGTCATTCAAGGGTTAATTTGGTTATTAGCTGTTTGGAAAATTACTGACTTTTTCCCACAAACCCGATACTTTTCCTATGTGATTACTCAAGGGCCTGAATATGTCTTAATAGTAGCAATTATTGTGGGAATAGCTATCCGCATTAGTAATCTGGCTATTGACTCTTTTTTAGCATCAATTCAAGAACATCATCAAAATGATCATTTCACTCCCATTGCTGTCCATCGTCAGGAATTACGTTTTTTAACCTATAGTGTTGTTTTAAAAGGGATGGCTAAAGCAATATGGATTGGGATTGGGTTTATTGTTGTTTTAGACTCTTTAGAAATTCCTGTAACCCCGGTAGTTGCCGGTTTAGGGATTATAGGTTTAGCCCTCTCCTTTGGTTCGCAAAACTTAATTCGGGATGTATTAAATGGGATTTTTATGCTCCTAGAAGATCACTATGCCGTCGGAGATTTTATTACCGTTGGGGATATCTCAGGTGTTGTTGAATATATGAATTTAAGAATTACTCAAATTCGCGGAAAAGAAGGACGCTTAACCACTATTCCCAATGGAAGTATTAATATTGTTCATAATCAAACTAAAGACTGGTCAAGAATAGATTTTAAAGTAAAAGTTACCTATAATTCAGATATTGATTTAGCCTTAAATATCATGAAAAAAGTGATTGGAGAAATGAAAAATGAACGGGATTGGCAAGACCTAATTCTTACTCCTATTGTTTGGAATGGGGTGACTGATTTAACCACTTCTGGGGTTGAATTAAATATAGCAATCCAAACCCGTCCTGGGATGCAGTGGGAGGTTTCTAACGAATTTCGGCGCCGCCTAAAACTGGCTTTTGATGATCATGAAATCCGGTTTTGGGTTGTCTCATACCTTCCCTAGATAGAAACCGGGTTTCTTCGAGAAACCCAGTTTATGAAATCTAATTGGAAG
>DATNRE010000194.1:0-5582 GCA_036703685.1 Candidatus Obscuribacterales bacterium | reverse complement strand
AGTTTTAATCTCTTTATTCGTCGTCGGTTGGGTTGCTGCTGCGGTGATTGGGACTCAGGCTTACTTCCTGGGCGAACAAACCAAACCCATCCACCAACGGAATTGGAATTCTGCCTCCTTCGAGCAAATCGCCCAGTCCGTCACCGGTCAAGAAACTGACTATGCTGTCCGGGTTCCCGCCTATAGTTTAGATGCTTACGCCAGCAATAATTTAAGTAACTAATTCCCCAAAGCTCAAGCTCAAAAGATAAAAATAAGTAACATTTTTACTCCTTCAATTAGTGGAAAATTGAAGGAGTATTTTTTTAATTAGAAATCGGGTTTCTGAACGAGAAATCTTGATTTCATCCGCAAAATCACCGGCCAGAAACCCGGTTTCTTTGGTCTTGTGCGTAAGTCCTGTTTGTTTTTCTTTGGTCACAATAGTTCTTGATTAATTATTGCTTTTTTGGCTTTAGGTTTACTCAATAAAAACCACCAAAGTTCTAATCCAATTAAAGCTAATCCCCCCGCAGTAACCGCGATTTTAGCAGATAAGGGCTGTTCAATAGTCCGCAATTGATTATTAGCGGGTTCTGTATGGGATTCCATTGACTGAACTGGAGCAGAATTTCCCATTAAAATCCATAGGAAAATTCCGCTCAATTGTAATCCGATTTTTAGTTTTTTGTTCATGATTTCCTCTCCTGATTATAATAATACTCAAACCCAAAGGGTGAAATTTTTTCTTCCCTATTCCCTATTCCCTATTCCCTATTCCCTATTCCCTATTCCCTATTCCCTATTCCCTATTCCCTATTCCCTATTCCCTATTCCCTATTTCCTTTTTAGAAATTAATTCAGTTTAAACTGACGTAATCTTAACGCATTCGTAACAACAGAAATTGAACTTAATGCCATGGCTCCTCCGGCAATAATGGGATTGAGTAACCAACCGGTTATAGGGTATAAAATTCCGGCCGCAACAGGGATTCCCGCCGAGTTATAGATAAAGGCAAAAAACAGATTTTGCCGAATATTATTTAAGGTAGCTTTACTCAGTTTAATCGCCGTAACTATCCCCATTAAATCCCCGGAAATTAAGGTAATATCACTCGCCGCGATCGCCACATCTGTTCCAGTGCCAATCGCCATTCCCACATCCGCTTGAGCTAAGGCAGGAGCATCATTAATTCCATCCCCCACCATTGCCACAATTTGATACTGTTTTTTCCGTCCTTTCCCTTCAGTTTGCAGGGATTTAATGATATTAGCTTTTTGGTCAGGACGAACTTCTGCAAACACCCGTTTAATTCCCACTTCCGAGGCGATCGCTTGGGCCGTTTTTTGATTATCTCCCGTTAACATGACCACTTCTAACCCCATTTTTTGTAAGGCTTGAATTGCAGGCTTTGAAGTGGGTTTGAGTGCGTCTGAAATAGCAAATAACCCTTCTATTTCTCCATCTAATGCTATCCAAGCAGTTGTTTTTCCTTCCGACTCCCAACTTGATTGATACTGTTGTAAAAGTTCGGTTTTAATTCCTAATTCTTCCATCCACCGAGAGGTTCCGATTTGTACCAATTGATCCGAAATATAACCTTGAACTCCCATTCCAGCTAAGGCTTGAAAATTGTTAATTTCAGGTAAGGGAAAATTAACTCCTTGAGTTTTAGCATATTCAACAATAGCCTCTGCTAACGGATGTTCCGATTGCTGTTCTATTGCTGCGGCTAATCGTAATAATTTTAATTCATGATCGTTGTTGGTTCCTCCAATCGTTATATAGTGGGTTACTGTGGGTTTTCCGGCGGTTAAAGTTCCGGTTTTATCTAATACAATAGTTTGAATTTTATGGGCTAATTCCAAACTATCTGCCCCTTTAATTAAAATCCCATGTTCTGCCCCTAAACCCGTTCCCACCATCACAGAAGTGGGTGTGGCTAATCCCAACGCACAGGGACAAGCAATAATTAAAACTCCTACGGTTGTGGTAATGGCTAAAGTGATATTTCCCGTTAAATTAAACCAAATTATAAAAGTAGCGATCGCGATCGCAATTACAACCGGAACAAACCAACCTGTAACCTGATCTGCTAATTTTTGAATCGGCGCTTTTGACCCCTGTGCTTGTTGAACTAACTGCACAATTTGGGCTAATACCGTATCTTTTCCCACCCGTGAAGCTCGAAATATAAAACTTCCCATTTTATTAATTGTAGCTCCAATCACTTCATCCCCCGGATATTTTTCAACGGGAATACTTTCCCCCGTCACCATCGATTCATCCACCGTAGAATTACCTTCAATTACTTCCCCATCTACGGGGATTTTTTCCCCGGGACGTACCCGAATAATATCCCCCAAATTAACAGTTTCAATGGGGATATCAATTTCCTCTCCAGACCGAATTACCCGGGCAGTTTTAGCTTGTAATCCGATTAATTTTTTAATCGCATCGGAGGTTTTTCCCCGGGCTCGATGTTCCAAAAATTGCCCCAGTAAAATTAACGTAATAATGACAACCGCCGATTCATAATAAACATCCGCCGACAACCCTTGATTTAAGAAAAATTGCGGATAAAAGGTAACAAAAACAGAGTACAAATAAGCGGCTCCTGTTCCTACGGCAATTAAGGTATTCATATCCGCTTGATGACGTTTTAACCCTTTCCAAGCCCCCAGAAAAAAGGATTGACCCGACCAAAATAAAATCGGCGTGGTTAGGATTAATTGTAACCAATGGTTGTGCATCCAGTGAGGAATAAAAGGTAAATTTAAACCCGTCATCATCGGTAATCCTCCGATGACTAAAAACACACTAACAATGGCACTAATTAAAACTTTTTGGGTTAATTTTTTCTCAATTTCTCGGTTCTCTTTTTCATTATCTTGAAGATCGGAGGTTGTATCTTCTATGGGTTGAGCCGTATATCCCGCATCCGTAACCGCCTGTTGAATTTGCTCAATACTTGTTTGAGTAGAATCAAATTCAACTGTTGCTTGTTCCGCCCCAAAATTAACGTGACAAATCCCCACCCCAGCCACATTTTGAATCGCTGTTTCTATGGTATTAGCGCAGGAGGCGCACCCCATTCCTTTTAATCGTAAATAGCTTATTTTCACGGTTGAAACTCCCTTTTGAGTTCAGTTGAGTGGTGCAATGTTCTTGACTTTTATTCTAAAGTCTCCTCTCCACTGGAGTGTCAAGGGGGAATGGAAAATTAAATTCCCCATCGCCTATAACCCGTTAGAATGCAGGGGTAAAAGGACTGTAGCGGTTGTTCCTTGGTTAATTTGGCTGTCTAAATAAATTTGACCGTGATGGTTTTCCACTATTGCTTGAGCGATCGCCAAACCCAAACCCGACCCCCCCCGATGGCGATGAGTCCGAGAGGGATCAACCCGATAAAACCGATCAAAAATATTAGGTAATGCTTCAGTTGGAATCCCAATTCCTGTATCTTTTATTATAACTTGTAATCCTTCAAATTTCAAGATAGAATTTGATTTTTCCCAGGATTCTGTCACCTTTCCTAATGTAGCTTGTCGCTTGGGTTTAGTTATATATTTTAATTCAATTTTAATCTCACCGCCCGCAGGAGTATACTGTATGGCATTACTGACTAAGTTAGTAAATAATCGCACCAATTGATCCCAATCTCCCTCTAAAGTAAATGGTTCATTTTCCTGGGAATAATTGCTATCCGAATTGAGAATAATATCCTCAAGATCCTCAATAAAATCTAAGGAAAGTTGAATTCCTTCTTGAGTTGCGATCGCCGTTTGTTCTTCAACTACTTCCATCAATAATCCATCTAAAGGAAGGGAAATAAATTGAGGTTGAACAATGCCGCTATCCTGTCTAGCTAAAAACAATAAATCATCCACCAACCGACCTAAACGGCGGGTAATTCGTTCAATAACTTGTAATTGTTGTTGTTCTGAACTGGATAAATTAGGTTCAGCTAAAGCCACTTGTACATTGGTTTGAATCATGGCAATTGGACTTCTTAATTCATGGGAAGCATCGGCGGTAAATTGTTTTAATCGTTGGTAAGAATCCCGCACCGGTTCTATGGCTAAACCCGATAAAAACCAGCCAATAGTAGCCACACCAATTAACATTAAAATTGTGCCTAAAACCAAATCAAAAATTAACTGTTGAATGGGTTTTGTTACTTCAAACCAAGGATGACTCACTCGCAAATAGCCTAATACTTGTCGTCCGATTTCCACCCGATCAGTAACTTGTCTTAAAATCATTTCTGAAACATTATTATCTTCAGAAATATGTACGGTTTCCCCACTACGGTTTGGATGAAGCGGAATATCTAAAGGTTGGGAAAAAGTAGACCATAATAATTCCCCCGTTTGATTAAACCATTCAATATCAATATGATCATCTTCAACGGTATTCAAATTATTTCTAAAACTGGCTTCAACATTCACTTGAAATTGACCGCCTAAAACAGCCGGAGACATGGCTGGAGGTGTCGTTACGGGTTCAATTACCAAAGAACGTTCCACCACCTCCACAACGTGATTTAAGGTATCATCAATTCGTTCAATTAAGGTATTTCGCACATAGAAATAAAATCCACTGGCGAATAGTAATAATAAAATAGCGGTAACTGCGGTATACCAAATCGCTAACCGTTGTCGGGTGGCTTGAAACATAAGTTTAAAAAATTTGCTAATCTATAAATGGGTTACAATTCTATTTTAGGATAAGGAAAATACAATGATTTTACAAGTTGAAGAAAAAAATATCTATACTCTGGAAGAATACCTCGATTTTGAAATTAATTCTTCAGAACGCCATGAATATATTAACGGTCAAATTAGAGCCATAATCGGTGGAAATCCCAATCATAATCAAATTACGGGTAATCTCTCCGCGACGCTGAATTTTGCCCTCAAGCCTCAACCCTATCGCGTATTTGTTACCGATCAACGTCTTTGGATTCCCACAAAACGCCTCTATACCTATCCTGATATTATGGTGATTCAGGGTGATATTCAACTCCAAGAAGGGAGAAAAGATACAATTACAAATCCGTTAATTCTTGTAGAAGTATTATCCGCATCAACCAGAAACTACGACAAAGACGAAAAATTTGCAGCCTATCGCACCCTTACCACTTTTCAAGAATATATTTTGATTGATCAATATAATATTCAGATTGAACATTATTATAAAACCGATCAGAAACACTGGATATTTATGGAGTATAATAATAGCAATGAAATCTTAGTATTTAACTCGATATCTTTTGAAATTGCAGTTTCAGATATTTATGATAAAGTTGAGTTTTAATCCTATTAAACTCAGTAGCTTACTCATACTTGCACTGAAACTTTCAGCAATACTAATGATTTATTTTCACAAATTTTCAAATTCTAGGCAAAGTTCTATCGCTTCTTGAATCCTTTCTATAAGCTCATCAAGGGATTTTGCTTGTGTGTGAAAAACTTTTAAAATAGGAAATCAAGCCACAAAATAACCATCAGAATCTTTCTCAATTAGTGCATTAAATTCTTTAATCATTTTCTAACCTCTAGCAAAGCAAAACAGGAGCAAGTTTTACCTTGCCCCTATA
>DATNRE010000193.1:0-1897 GCA_036703685.1 Candidatus Obscuribacterales bacterium | reverse complement strand
GTAATTGGTTGACCTCTCTAAATGGTGTTTCAGTAATAGTGGGATGCTTGGGTATGGGACGTGAGTTAATGTCTTCCTCTCTCTTATTCTGCCACCCCTTCGCCTTCTCCCGTGCTTTATCTCTAAACCCTTGTTCACGGTTTTGTAACGCCGTTCTACCCGCTTCTGTTCGGCTTTTCTGACTCTTTTCTTTAGCCTCTTGATACTTCTGATAAGTCAGGGGTTTAGTTAGTCTATTACCCGTTTTTGGGTGTGTCCAACAATTATTCCGACGGGGGATAAATACCCCTTTATTGCCACACGGGTATCCTTCACCCCGCGCAAATTGAGCAAGTGAAGGGTAGAATCTCTCCATCCAATTCGGGAGATATTTAACAAGGTTTGGGTAAAGGGTTGGAAAGTCTATCATTCTATCCTCACATTTGATTAATAAATTATTTTTGATTCGTTTACTTTTTTGCCTTTATAAAACAATGGGGGAGGAGGAAGTAACTTATCTAAAAGTTTAGCATTAAAATCTTTAACCGCCAAATTTGCTATTAACCAATCGGAATCACCAACAACAGGAGAACCAAGCCAAAATAATTCATGATCTGGATTAACTGCTAACATCTTTTCTATCTCTAGCCAATTGTTTAAAATGGTTTGAATTTTAGGATTAGGGCAACTCCAGACCCCATTGTTAATTGTTGCTATATTTTGATTAAATAAAATACGATAAGCCATTATTTCCTCCTTATACCCCGCCTAACTGCTTTATAGATAAAGTCGAACATTTCGGGATCTTTCTTAGCTAAATAAGCAGGATTGCCGTGCATTAATTCCAACCCCATTGATAAAACTTCTGAGGAATCAGGACTACTGCCAATTTTACCCATATAAGGATGAATCCATTTATCTACTTTTGTTAACTCAGTTGGTTTGTAAGAGCCGTTTTCGACAACACTATTAAGAGGGGTAAGCTTTTCTCCTGCTGTTCTTTTTAAATAAAAGTCTCTAACTTCTTTTGATAACTCAAGATCATTATACTGCAACCAATGTCCCATCTCATGTACAATTACTCCACTTTTTATCTGTTGCCGACTTAATGAAACAATCCCAGAATTACGATTATAGCCACTTCTTTGAGATGTTGCATCTTGATTAATTGATACTTTTACATCGGCTCTAAGTGTAGGGATATCGACCAACTTTTCAAATTCTTTAACGCCTCTCCTTATAGCTTTATCTTCTGAAGATCCGGGTTTAGCCAATGAGTTAACATTAATGTTTGTTGGATTTTCAACCTGTACTAATTTCCTAGCTCTTCTTAAAAAGTTGTCAAAATCTTTCTTAACTTCTTTTGTCGCTTTTAAAATCCTCTCCTGTTCTTTTACAATAGAATCATTGTCTAAATTGGCTTTAATCTTTGATCTTACTTCTTTTTTATATTTATCATTTAGGCGTTGCAGATGCCTTTCTGGATACATAGCGGAATCGGGATCGGAAAAAATAAAATATTCACCATCTCCCGTTAAATGTCCTTTAGATTCAAATTCGTCTAACAACTGTACAAGCTTTCCTCTCTTGGCTTTTGCCTCTATCAGTAAATCCTCCTCTGTCATTGGAACACGGTTTTTAGCCTTAAGACCTTTTAACTCTTGCTCCCTTCTATCTAAAGCCGTTCTCCCTCTCTCTGTCCGACTTCTTTGTGATTTAACTTTAGCCTCCTGATACATTTGATAAGTCAGGGGTTTTTTGAGTCTCTGCCCCGTCTTTGGATGTGTCCAGCATTTCCGATTCTTAGGGATAAAAACGCCTTGATTTCCACAGGGATAACCTTCTCCTTTAGCAAATTGAGCCATAGAAGGATAGAACCTTTCCAGCCAATTAGGAATGTATTTAACCAATCTTGGGT
>DATNRE010000192.1:0-1639 GCA_036703685.1 Candidatus Obscuribacterales bacterium | reverse complement strand
CCCTGGCTGACTTTAAACAGATGTTGTTAAAATCCCCGGGACAACAGCATAGGATGGGGGTGGTGCATCCGAGTTCCATGCACAACCTGTTACTGCGCTATTGGTTAGCGTCCGGGGGGATAGACCCCGACCATGATGTGGAACTGTTGACCATTCCTCCGGCCCAAATGGTGGTGGACTTACAGGGTGGCACGATTGATGGGTTCTGTGTGGGGGAACCTTGGAACCTGCGGGCGATGATGGAGGATGTTGGGTTTACGGTGGCGACGGACTTGGAAATTTGGCCGGGACACCCTGGGAAAGTTTTGGGAGTGCGTGAAGACTGGGCCGCGACCCATCCCAATACCCATATTGCCTTAGTTAAGGCATTGTTAGAGGCTTCGGCCTATTGTGCGAACCCGGAAAATTCCGATGAAATTCGGCAACTGTTGGCCCAACGTCAGTATCTGGGCACTCGCCCCGAATATATTCAATTAGTCGATCCTAATCATATTGCTTGTAACTTGGAGCAACCCACGGGTCAATATGGTCATCATCAGTTTTTTGGGGATGGAGTCAACCGCCCCAGTCGCACCGAACAACTTTGGCACATGGTTCAAATGGCCCGTTGGGGACATACGCCTTTCCCCCGCAACTGGGTGGAAATTTTAGAAAGGTTATGTGCGGTGGGTGCTTTTAGTACCGCAGCCCGGGAATTAGGGCTTTCTGAAATTAGTTATAGTCGGGGCGCAATTCAATTATTTGATGGTACAAAATTTGATACTGAAGATCCTATTGGTTATCTCAATAGTTTGAAGATTAAACGGGATTTTACTGTAACAGAAATTGTATTAGATTATCCCCGGATTAAAGTGGCTTAATTCAACAAAATAGAGACGCGCTCCCGGCACGTCTCTACAAATGCAATTTAAACTTTAGGAACTATCAACCATGACCACAACTAAAATTTCTGCCTCTACCTTTGGGAAAAAATTTACTAAAAAATCCCCCGCTAAAAATCAGCCTTATTTAGTATTTGATCACGTGTCTAAGGTTTATCCCACGGCTAAAGGGTCCTACACGGTTTTAAAAGATGTTAACCTCACGATTAATGAAGGTGAATTTATTTGTGTGATCGGACATTCCGGTTGTGGAAAATCGACTTTATTAAATATGGTGTCTGGGTTTAATATTCCTTCTGAGGGTAAGGTGACATTGCGTTCAAAACCGATTTTGAAACCTGGCCCCGACCGGATGGTGGTTTTTCAAAATTATGCTTTATTGCCTTGGCGCACGGTGTTTGAGAATGTTTATTTAGCGGTTAATGCGGTTCATCCTAATAAGTCAAAGGTCGAAAAAAATGCTATTGTTCGTGATCATTTGGCGATGGTGGGATTATCAGAGGCGGCGGAGAAAAAACCCCCTCAAATTTCGGGAGGGATGAAACAACGGGCGGCGATCGCCCGGGCCTTAGCGATTCGTCCAGAAGTATTAATTTTAGATGAACCTTTTGGGGCTTTGGATGCAATTACTAAGGAAGAATTGCAGGAAGAATTGTTGAAAATTTGGAATGATCATCGCTGTACGGTGTTAATGATTACCCATGATATTGATGAAGCATTATTTCTGGCTGATCGCTTAGTAATGATGACTAATGGCC
>DATNRE010000191.1:0-3000 GCA_036703685.1 Candidatus Obscuribacterales bacterium | reverse complement strand
AGTAATTACTCGTTCATTTGTTAGATTCAAGTCCATATTATTCTGAACTTCTAACACTTTTCGGCACAATTGAAGTGTTAGTTCTTCTAGGGTAGTAGCGGGAAATTGTGGGTATAAACCGGGTGTTATGATCATTTTATTAGAGATCTTCGTATTGCCAAACTTTAATGTTTAATTCCTTTACCCAATATGGCGGGGTATATACTATATGAAATTGGGAACTACTTGCACTTGAAATTAATGGAAAATCAAGTAAACGCATTTTATTAAAAAAAACATTTATTTGATTTGAAAAAACGGGAGTTTCTGCATTAATTGAGCCAATCATTAAGGAAATTTTCCCGGCGTACAGATTAGCAGATAGCCCAGTTGTCACAATAGCTCGCGCGTATCTGTTTAAATAAAACAACGGAAATCTATAATCAATGTCTCCCGTTGTTTTATTTACTGAATAGTTTACTATCTCATGCCATAAAGACTCATTAGATAGATCAACAGCCATGTTTTTAACTTACAGGATAGTTAATGGTGATACTTCCAACGGTTCTAAGTGTTGCTTAAAAGTTAGTGTTCGACGAATAGTCCTATCAATTCCTGTATCAACTACTTGTGAATTAAGAATTTGCAACGGTGAAACCGTATTAATATCTGGCATTGTTCCTGTATTAAATTCTACCTGTACCGTTTCATAGGCGCTGATTAAACTAAATAGCTCCTCTGTGGGCTTGAGTGAATCGACTGCTGTACCTAATGCAAGCAATCCTGTTTTAATAATTGAATTATCAGGTAATGCCAAAATAAAGTCCTCGGAATTGATATCGGTCATAAAACCTCACTATTGATGTATTAAAAGTAGTTATTAAACGTAATATTTATCACGTTTGAAATTAGCTCCCAGTACCGTTTTACTATTAATCGTTGGCTTGGTTGCACCATTGAAATATAACATCGCAGGCCCAATAGATTCAATACCCACTAGGATTCTATAGGTTATTGGTGGTTTTTCGCCATTTGATACCCTTACCTGAAGGTTTAATGCTCCCCCTGATCTAATTAACTCGCTTTGTGTTACTAACGGGCGTGGATCTTCGGTTGCACCCGCTACTGCAAATCCTAAATGACCAATTACTGTATCAGTGTATAAAGCTAAACTAGCTTTAAAATAAAATAAATTTGACCCGTTATTCCACTGTAAAATCCGAGATTTAGTCGCCATTATTGCCCTCCTTTTTTTTGATTACAACTTATTTGTAGAATTAGCGATATCTAACTTTAGGGACACCCCGAACGGAAATGATTTTGCCGCCGCTATAATCCTTATCGATTAATGTAGCCATTGCGTCAACAACCTTATTGGCATCACAAACAATATTAGTAGAATATCTTTTCCCGGTATCCTTACGCCAATTCATGCGTAACTTAATTAATAAACCTTTTGATACTGCGTCATTAACGGAAAACATAGTTCCTACTTGTCCCGCAGCAGCGGCTGTTAACCCTAATTCAGCCGCTATCGTGTCATATCGATTAGATAACCGGACTATATAATCTGAATCATTCCCGGTTGATCCGCCTGCTTTCCAGGTATATAACTTAGTGTTTGCTAGAGTTGGCATTTTTTTAAATTTCTAAACCTATTACACTTTAACCCGTTATTTAAGTGTTTACATCTTTTGTAAAGTGTAATAGGGTTTCCATACTATTGATATACAATTGATCAATGCTTTTGGTTACTTGTAAGATTCGATATTAAAACCCTTTGCATTAAAACTTCCTATTAACTTGTCACAAATCGGGATAGGCTTAGAGAGTGAATTTAAACTTAATACTGCATAATTAAAGTACACGTCCCCTATAGGTCTAACCCGTTCTGCTCTTACATCTTCCCCTAGTACCTTTACGGTTGGTGGAACGGTAGGATAAGCACCCATCTCATCTTGTGATTCTGTAACCTTACAAAACTTAGCTTCAAAAGGTACTTGAGCAACTGTACACATTTTTTTATAAAAATCTATTCCGTCTTGTTTATTATAAAAATAGCTATAACTTTCTAACCCGTTAGCTTTATCTCTATAACTTACGGTTATTTTACCTTTGCGGATTTTATAGGGAGTGGGAGTATTAAACTCTGTGTTTATTCTTAATGCCAATTGTTCTATATCATTTAACGTTAAATTAGTCATATTAGGAGTGTCCCATTTTTCGGTAAGGTTATTTAGTCTAAAGCTCAATCTAGCTTCAATCTGTTGATATCCTTCCTCTACATCTTCCATCTTTTCAATAAAATATAAAACTACTTTAGGTTTACCTTTATTACTTACAAATCCCCCAAATCCTACAGACCCTTTAGAATCTGTACTAATAACTCTCATTGCATCAATACAATGTTGTCTTATTTCCGTTAATGTACCTGTTATATAAATAAATTCATCTTTATTTTTTCTATTTTTCCAAAATTTAATAACGTAATACCCTAATTCGTGAAAAGACTGTAATTCTAATTCTGTTGCGTCTTCTTTTGGTAATACCCATTCAAAGCGGGGACGTTCATCTTTCGATACTCCCCAGTATTTAATATCTTCTTCGCTTTCATTCACATATCCTCTATTTTGTCCGGTTAGGGGATTTTTTTTAAATTCATACTGGAAGTCTGTAAACCACGTTTTAAAATCTATTGTGTACCCTAACCTTTGCCCTAAGATTTCGTGTAACGCTTTAATTAAACTTCCTTGTAACAGAATTTGGGACTCCGTACCACTAATCAGATAGGTTTTATCTCTATCAAGCTTATTGCTTGGTGTTGTCTCAAACACTCTGTAGTTAGGGCTTTCATCATAACTCCATACCCTCTGTTTTGGGTCACGTGCTTTAGTAACCTTTCTCGCTTCTCTTAGCTGTTCAATTAATAGTTTTTTCCAGTCTTGACTATCCATAGATTATAATTTAGAAAGAGTTTTAAAGATGTCCCATGAATATAAATTATAATCTATTATTTTTGTT
>DATNRE010000190.1:0-10568 GCA_036703685.1 Candidatus Obscuribacterales bacterium | reverse complement strand
CAATGCGACGACTCGCACCCGGTTGTCCGAGGCGACGTTTTCCGTTTTCTGCAATTAGTTTTAATTGATCGGAGTTGGAAAGCAGCGATCGCAATATTTCAGGAATTTCTCTGGGATTTTCTACTAGAATTAATGACCGTCCTAATAGACGCTGTTGATTATTAGCAAAGGTGCGAGTAAATTGTGGCCCCTCGCCCGGAATGGCGATCGCCGGTTTCCCTAACCCGACAAATTGTTCCGTTGCAGTTCCGGCCATGGCGATCGCTACATTACCTAAAGCTAAACAATCATTAAATCCCTGATTTGTCAAGATTAATCGGGCTTTTTCTCGAGAAAAAATTAATTCTCCCTGACCCCAAGAAAAGTTAATATTAGGTAATCTTAAATTGGGGGTTTCTTGCCATCCTAAAGCAGTCAGAGATTGAGAAAAGGGTTGCAGGTCTAAACCAGAGGCGATCGCAGCTAAAAACACTAAATGTTGATAGCTAGGGGTCGGATCTTCTCTTGATAGGATCGAGCTTTGAATAATTGTATTTACTCCTTGTAAAATTATATTCCAATTTCGATTAACTTCTGGAGAACGAGATCCGGGTAATAATGTTATAAATAGCGATCGCTGGTTTTCTAGCTTGAGTTGATCAAGAGTATAATTATCAATATTGGGTTGTAAATTATCCATCATCGGATTTCCCAAATCAATCGCAGAAATTGAATATTTTTGTAAGGTTTGTGTGGTGATCGTATCCCTAGGAAATACTCCTAAACAGCGAGAATGATTCATTAACCATCGTTCCCAAGGGAAATAAATCGAACTAGAATATTTATACCATTTCCACATTCCGGTTAGGGGTAATTGTTCCTGTTCATCTCGGAGATAATAGTCGGATTTTGCCGTTCCGATAAAAGCATAATTTCCCCCACTTAACCAAGCTAAAAATAAAGGAACAATATCCCCAACGGCGAGAATTATTCCCCCTTGTTTTACCCACTGGCGAATAGTTTGATATTGCTGAATAATTAAGGGAAATAACCCCCCTTGTAGATCCCGCCAGAGTTGGTATTTATCCATATAAATAAAACCCCCAGAGGGTAGGGATTTTACTGATCCCAGAAGGGGAACGTTGTCTAGTTGAGTATAAGCCTGTCCGAGCCCCACTAGGGGTAAGGCGGCAAGTTCCGGCGGGTGGGGCTGTTGTTGGAGTTCCCGTAAAATCTGAACAGCGATCGCATCCTCCCCATGACCATTACTAATTGATAGAATTTTAACAGTCATGGTCTAATGTCCTCAATAGGTTGTAGTATTTCATCCTAGGGGGTTTTTGTCAACAGTTATCAGTGTAAGAGTTAATCGTTAATTGTTAATTGATTAATTGAAAAATAAATCCCTATTAAATTACCCAATAAAATCCAAAATTAAGTTTCTAAAAAATCTGAATTAATCCTGTTTTAATTTGATTAAGTTATATGATTTTCCCTCTGCAAAGTTCTCCTGAACTTAATTGTTTAATCATTGATTCTGATGATCAGAATGTAGAAATTCTATCGAGAATTTTAGGTGAGCAAGGCTATCCAGTGACAACAGCTTTAAATGTCAATCTGGCTTTAGAATATTTACAAATCAAGATCCCTGATATTATTTTTTGGAATTGTTCAGAAATCGAAGAACAAGACTTTGATCTTAACTGTTTTTATAAATATATTCAAGATAATAAACATAATATTACTATTTTTTTCTTGATTTCATATTCTAACAATAGCCAGAGTATTCCCGTAGAAGAAGATTGGCATTGCGACTATATCAGAAAACCGTTTTATCCTCCAGAAATTATTATTAGGCTTCAGAATATCCAGTATTATCGTCAAAGTCAAAAAAATTTAACCGAGTCTTTACTTCAACTAGAACAAGAAATATCCGCCCGTCACGTCGCGGAAAGCCAACTTGAAAAAATGACTCAAAAGTTACAAACAACAACGGAGCAACTCAAGTATTTGAGTAGGCTTGACCCTTTAACTCAATTAGCCCATCGTCCTTACTTCGATGAATATTTATTAAGAGAATGGCAACGTTTAGCGCGGGAAAGAATACATTTATCCTTAATTATTGGAGATATCGATCAGTTTAAAGGTTATAACGACTTTTATGGATTTGATCAAGGAGATATTTGTTTACAAACGATCGCCCAAGCCCTAGTTGCTTGTATTAAACGTCCGGCGGATTTAGTTGGGCGTTATAGGGGAGAAAAATTTGCAATTTTGTTACCCCATACAGCTAGGGCTGGGGCAATAGAAGTAGCCAAGCTAATCCGAGCTAGAATTCAACAACTGGAAATTCCTCACCCTAAATCTGAGATCAGTCCTTACTTAACTATGAGTTTAGGGGTAGCCACGGCAATTCCTTCACCGGAATTACCCCCCTATCCGTTGATCGCCGTTGCTGAAGAAGCACTACAAGAAGCTAAACAGCAAGGGGGCGATCGGATTGGTGTCGGGGTGCATTGGCGTTAGAAACAGCTTAAATATGGATTAAGATTTTTTAGTATCGATCTGTTCTGTTTCTCCATCCTCATTTTTTCCGGTGTAACTTAGTGTCGTCCATTGATCAAGGGTGGTTTGATACACCTCAGATTTGGACGGGACTGCATGGGCAGAAGCCACGGAAAGCACCGTAAAACTCGTAGACGCAACAAGTCCTAACAAAACAATAATATTTTTCATGAGATGACCCCTGATGGCTATCAAAATTGATGCCTTGATTGAACAAAATCCTGATATGACCAGGTTTTGATAACCCGATTACATCTGGGAGAACCCCACGAGGGATGTAGAAATCTGCCCCGGTGTTCGGTGTGTTCCCTGATATATATTCCCTCTATTTTGAGAATTTGAGGAGCGGGGAGTCACCCATCAGGGGGGGTATCGCAGAGCTATTTTTGATCAATCAGCCACAACCCAAAACACAAGAAAGGAGTTGCTCGGATACCCCGATAAACCCTTAAAATTGGGAGAATATTTGATAACCACTGGAAGTTAACGAGTTATGGCCATTAAAAAAGGTGATTTTGTTCACGCGGTTCGGGAAAAGTTGGAAAATAGCTTAGAAGCAAAAGCCAGTGATCCGCGATTTTCTGCTTATATTTTTGAGACAAAAGGGGAGATTATGGAATTACGGGGGGACTACGCTTTGGTGAAATTTGGACAGGTTCCTACCCCTAATATTTGGTTAAGATTGGATCAATTAGAATCAGCTTAATCAGTTGTAGGGGCGGGTTCATCCAGATTTAGGGTAACTAACGAAGATCTAAAAGAACCCGCCCGTACCAGTTATCAGTTAAAGAAATACTATAGTAATCCTACAGAAATTGTAATCATTTAAAGTGTCTATTAAAAACCTATAAGTATTATCTTATCCCCATTACCCATTACCCATTACCCATTCCCCATGATCTTATCAACTCCATTCTTTCCTCCATCTTGTCATTCTACTAGAGTTTCTATTATTGGGGCGGGGAAAGTGGGAAGTACCCTCGCCCAGCGTATTATTGAACAAAATATTGCTAATGTTGTTTTATTAGATGTTTTAGAAGGAGTACCCCAAGGAATTGCTTTAGATTTAATGCAGGCGGGTTCGGTGGAAGGTCATGATCGACAGGTAACGGGTACAAATAATTATGCTGATACCGCTAATTCAGATATTATTGTCATAACCGCTGGAAAGCCTCGAATTCCGGGGATGAAGCGGGATGATTTAATTAGTATTAATGCCAAAATTGTTGTTGATGCGGCTCAAAAATCCCTTCAATATTCCCCCGATGCCGTATTTATTATTGTGACAAATCCCTTAGATATTATGACCTATATTGCTTGGCAAGCAACCCAAATTGAACCCCATCGGGTGATGGGGATGGCAGGGGTTTTAGATTCATCGAGATTTCAAGCTTTTATCGGCATGGAATTAGGAATGTCTATGGCGAATATTCATGCTACCGTATTAGGAAGTCATGGGGATTTAATGGTTCCCTTACCCCGTTATACAACGGTTAATGGGATTCCGATTACAGAATTAATTGATCAAAAAACGATTGATAAAATTGTCGAACGTACCCGTCAAGGTGGAGGGGAAATTGTACAGTTATTAAAGACAGGAGGAGCTTATTTTGCCCCAGCTTCTTCGATTAGAATTATGGTGGAATCTATTTTACGTCAACAATCGAGATTATTACCCACCTGTTCTTATTTACAGGGGGAATATGGCTTAAAAGATATTTTTCTGGGGGTTCCCGCCTGGTTAGGTTGTCGGGGAGTAGAACGGATTTTAGAACTCGATTTAACGGAATCTGAACGTCAGGCTTTGATGGAATGTAGCCTATCAGTTAGAGCCGGAATTAATCAAGCCCTAGAACTGTTAAAATAAACCCGAAAGACTGAGCAAAGAACTTGTTAAAATCCTCCTAATAACGGTTAGTATAGGTTTCCATGGGTTCCTTAATCCAACGAATATAAAAGTGTCGGAAACTAGACTTTAAAACCCGAGGTAAACCAAAATCAATGGGAACTAAAGCGGCGGGTAATTTCCAGTCGGAAACTTGCAATTCTTTCGGGGTTAATAAAGGATAATTAATCTCCGTTAATTCGGGACATAATCCTAAGCGTTGAGCCGCCATAATCGTCGGAACCCAAGTCGGATCAACCTGAAGTAGATCAACAATGGTTCTATCTAAAGCAAAGACCTGATCAGCAGCGGCTAAAATCCCTAATTCCTTGGGTTCTCCATTACTTGGGCCGTTGCCTTCGTGACCGATAATAGCATCTAAAATCGTTAAATTCGGATCAATTGTTCGAGCGGTTTCTACTAACATTTCCCCAAACCGATCCACATCTTTTCCGGCTTCTAAATGCCACCAGGCTTTCATTTTTCCGGGGACACAACCAAAAAGATTTTTAACTCCCATGGTTAGGGTTAATTGAACATGGGATTTTAATTTAGGTAAATTAATCACCACGTCAGCTTCCATCGCTTCTTTACTTAACCGTAAATGATCGAACCCTTCCCCGACGGTTTCATAGCGTTTTCCTTTAAATTCAACGATTGGTAAATTCAAGGATTCAATTAAGGGTAAATAACCATTTTTCCGGGCAACACCCAGGGCACTCCCAAAGGCGGGACTATCTCCTAAAAAGGGTTTTCCTCCCGCCTGAATCACCAGTTTAGCCACGGCTGCGACCAATTCCGGGCGAGTCACACATTCTTTCGTCGGACGACTTCCCGTTAATAAATTGGGTTTGAGTAAAACGCGATCGCCGGGTTTCACAAAAGCGGTCATTCCTCCCATGGGTGCGAGTAAAGTTTCCAGGGATTTTTCTAATACTTGAGGGTTATAAGAATCAGTCCGAATTAAAGACACAGTTGACATAAATCACCGAATTTTAGGGATTATTTAATAACTTTATTCAGTCATTTTTAAACGACCGACCGCACCCCGATGCAGGGCAGTTACCCGTTGACAATTTAGGAAAGCTCCCTGTCCTTGTAACTCGGGCACTGGCGGCTTTAACTCCAATTTTTCCACCTTAGCCATATTAACCATCACGGTTTGATCAACGAGGTGAAAGGTCAACCAAGCTTGATGCAAAAGTTCGGGGAGTTGCTGGACTAATTCCCCCGGGGGAATGGGAACGTTAAAAGCCTCCTCATGGCCATCATCATAATAGAAGGTGATTTGGGTTGTTGTCGTGCTGTTGAGTTCTGCAAAAGACCCTCTGGGCATAAGTCAACTTCTCCTAAAATGGGACAATTTCGCAAAATAATTAAATTTTGATGATCCTATTTTAGATCATTTGGGTGTATATTGACACGCCCAGATCCGATATAATCCTAGAAACTATTCAATAATTTTTCGATTAATCGAATGGCTAAATCTCCCACTCCTGGTAATATTCTCCTAAAAAATATCCCTTGGCAAGACTTAGAAACA
Source organism: Candidatus Obscuribacterales bacterium (assembly GCA_036703685.1). Lineage (GTDB taxonomy): Bacteria > Cyanobacteriota > Cyanobacteriia > Cyanobacteriales > Microcoleaceae > Planktothrix. The sequence goes on along the minus strand of DATNRE010000190.1, from coordinate 4,596 downwards.
ATTCTATTTAAACGCCAAAAAAATGGAGAGACGCTACTCGCTTATGATCAGGGAACTTTGGAATTAATTACTCCTTCACCGGAACATCAGGAGTATCGTGAAATTTTAGAAGAATTTATTATTGCTTTATTAGATTTACAAAATATTAATTATCGTTGTTTGGGTTCGGTTTTATGGCAACGAATGGATTTACAAATTAGTTTAGAAGTGGATAGTTGTTTTTATATTCAAAACCTATCTAAGATTGAAAAAAAATTAACCCTTAGTTTACCGGAAAATCCTCCCCCGGATTTGGTTTTAGAAATTGATTTAACCCAAAAATCTCTCCCTAGACGTTCAATTTATGCTCGCTTAGGTATTCCTGAAGTTTGGCGTTGTGATCAAAACAAACTTAAAATTTATCAATTACAAGGTGAGAATTATCAACAAATTTCTCAGAGTTTAGTCTTTCCTGAAATACCATTAGAAAGTTTACCCCAAATTATTAAAGATAATATTAAATTGGGTAGAATTTCTGTTCGGCGTGAGTTTCAAAAATGGTTAATCACTATTTAGAGGATGAAAAAATGACTCTTTTATTATTAGGGGAATTTGAAGATACTCAAGTTTGGATTTCGGCGATTAAAACCCATCAACCTAATTTAAAAATTGAAGTTTATCCCGAAGTTGAAAATCCAGCAGATATCGACGCATTATTAGTCTGGATGCACCCCTTGGGAGTTATTGAACAATTCCCTAATTTAAAGGTAATTATCTCAACGGGTGCGGGGGTAGATCATATTTTACGAGATCCGAATTTACCCACTAATATTCCTATTGTCCGGTTAATAGATGAATCTTTAACCTCCCAAATGTCGGAATATATTCTATCAGCAATTTTACAGTTTCATCGTCAATTTACGGAGTATAAAGTTCAACAAAATCAACAGTTATGGCGGGGGTTATCCCCTAGAAATACGGCAAATTGTACCGTCGGAATTTTAGGGTTAGGGGTTTTGGGTTCAGATATTGCTCAAAAATTAAATCTATTGGGGTTTTCGGTGCGCGGTTGGAGTCGGACACCTAAAGTTTTAGATAATATTAATTGTTTTTTCGGAGAAACGCAATTTCAGCTATTTTTAAGGGGATGTGAGGTTTTAGTTTGTTTATTACCTTTAACGCCGGAAACCGAAGGAATTTTAAATCAAAACACCTTTGCTGCTTTACCCCAAGGCGCTTATTTAATTAATGTTGCAAGGGGGAAACATTTAGTTGAGGAAGACCTATTAACGGCGTTAACCTCCGGTCAACTATCCGGTGCTTGTTTAGATGTATTTAAAATTGAACCTTTACCCGAAAATCATCCTTTTTGGACACATCCCCAAATCATTATCACTCCTCATATTGCGGCGAAAACAATTCCCACTTGTGTCGCGCCTCAAATTATTACAGCCATTCAAAATAGTCAGCAGGGATTAATATTAAATAATACTATTGATCTATCCAAAGGATATTAACTTTTATTGTTTTTATCCTTGGGTTGGATTAAGATAATCATGACCTTAAAAATTTTAAGTGTTGTCCATCAAGTTGCAGGACGTCATCTAAGCTTCCTTGTAATTTTAATTGACCTTCTTCCAGATAAATAATCTCATCGGATCGGCGATTGACGCTGGGACGATGACTAATTAAAATTGTGGTTTTACCTTGACGAGATTTTAATAATTTATCTAATAATTTTGCTTCACTAATGGGGTCTAATCCTGCGGTAGATTCATCTAAAATTACAATGGGTGGGTCATTGACAAGAGCTCTAGCAAGTGCTAATTTTTGACGTTGACCTCCTGATAAGTTAGTACCAAATTCTCCTAATACAGTTAAATATTTTTCAGGAAGTTTATCAATAAATTGATCAGCTTCAGCAATTTGACAGGCTTTGACAATTTCGTCAAAGGTGAGATGGGGAGATCCTAATCGAAAGTTCTCAATAATAGTTCGACTCCAAAAATGGGCATCTTGAGGTACTAATATAATTTGTTTTCTCACACATTCTATGGATAAGTTCTGTAAGTTATACAGTCCAACTTTAATAGTTCCTCCCTGTGGTTCATATAAGCCAGTAATAAGTTTTGATAGGGTACTTTTTCCGCAGCCAGATTGACCAATAATTGCTGTAACTTTACCACCTTTTATAGTCGTGTTAAAATTATTTAATAAATCCAACCTTCCGGCATGATGAAATAATAAATTTTCGCAATAAACATCATCATTTTCCCGAATGTTCACCCATTCTTTTTTAGCATCATTTTCTGTTTCGGAACGATAATCAATTACTGATGTTAGCCGTTCAATGGCAGTTTTAACTCTAACAAATTCGTCAATTAAGCCGATCAATGTACGAATAAAGCCAGAAAAATTACCACTCATACTATTAAAAGCTAATAGTTGTCCGATGGTTAATTCTTTATTGATGACTAAGGTACTTCCTATCCAAAGCAAGGCAACTCCTCCGATACTAGAAATAATACCGGAAAATGTACTATTTGTAATCCCAATTTGAGCGGTTCTAAATCCCATATTAGCGAGGCGTCCGAATCGACTTTGCAAGTCTTCCCAAAATTGAGGTTCTGCGGTGGTTGTTTTTAAGGTTACAGCACCTTTAAAACTTTCTACTAATACGCCCTGATTTTCGGCATCTAAAACCATGATGTCTCGAATTTTACGCTGTAAGGGAATAAGAAATATGAGGGGCGAAACAGCATTTAAAAGGGTTATTAATGTAATAAATATACTGAGTTTCCAGCTATAGAATAGCATGAAAGCAAAAGAAACAACAGCAATGAAAAATTGACTGGGAAGACTAATGACAACTTGAGAAACTAATTGATTAATTTGTTGAATATCTCCTAAACGACTAATGACTTCACCGCTTCGATGAGTTTCGTAATATTGAAGCGGTAAACGCAGGATTTTTCTGCCAAATTCCTTGACAAATCCTAATTCCAAACGTTGGGTAAATTGGGTGATTAAATTGGCTTGTATAACTCCTAAACCACTACTAACTAGATTCATGATGATAATAGCGATTGCTAATCCTCTGAGAATTTTTGTCTCTCCTCGGATTAGCACATCATCGGTTAATATTTGAATCAAAAAAGGTGAAGTTAAAGATAAAATACCTATGCAAATATTGATTAAAAATGCTTCAAATAGAATGAATTTATAAGGTGCAACCCGCAGAAAGAAACGGCTAATTCCTTGAATTTTATCTTCAGGTTGTTGTGCAAAGCGTAAGGGGTCTGGTTGTAATAAAAGAGTGGTTAATCCTGTCCAGTTTTGGGCTAATTCTTGACGGGTAATATAACGAATTCCCACTCCAGGGTCAGCAATGACATATTTTCTACCTTGTTTTCCATATAAAACAACATAATGATAGCCTTTCCAGTGAATAATGGCAGGTAAAGGAGCATCTTTCATTTTGTTGAATATTTCGGGGTTTGCACGTTTAGAAACCGCATCAAATCCGAGATTTTCTGCACCTCGTCTTAATCCCGTTAAGGTGGTTCCTAATTGTCCTGTACCGATGGCTTCTCTAATCCGATTAATGTTAAAAGTTTTATTATGGTATTTGACAATTGTTGCTAAACAGGCTGCCCCACAATCTTCTTCACTTTGTTGTAAAATACTGGGGTATCTTTTCATGTAAATAAATATCGTAATTGTAGAATATAAATAGAGATATTCGGGCAGTTTCTCTACTTAATTAGAGGTCATATAAATTTTGGTTACAAAATCATCAAAAATAGGAGTTTAGCACTGCTAAACTCCTACAATTTAGGCCATTTCGGTACTAAGATTTCGATTAGGAGAAAGTTTGCCATCTTCCATTGGTCTTAATACCGAATCCGGCAGAGCCAGGTACATCTGTATCGTTTGTGATGCCTGCACCGGCGCGCACCTCCCAATCCTTAGTTCTTTTACGATCCCAAAAAATAACCCCATTACCGGGCTGACTCAACCACCACCGGGCTGCTCTTATTGCAATCTGGACTGCTGGTCGCCCCCATTTGACTGCTGCAATGAGAAGAGCCGGATTACCCCCTTGCACAGTTAATTCTTCCTCAGCCGTGATCTCAGTAAACAAAGGATTGTTATGAATATCTTTCATTGATTTTTCTCCGGCTTGTATGTTTGTTTTGTGTTGCTTATACTAAACAAGGTAATGTATAAAAAAAAACTATCAATGACCTCGGTCGGATTTTTACGAAAAATTCATAAAAAGCCAGATTTTTGTGAATTTTTTGTAAAGATTTTTACTAAAATCCTTCCACAGAGAGAATTTTAAGGATACTCCGTTACCCTAAGAGACCCCAACCCCGATTTTCTCCCCGTCCATCAAGAGGATAAATTTTTGCCCTCTGTCAGTGGCTGGACAATTTTTGGGGGCCTATTTTTATTGGAGACAGTAGCGATCGCTTTCACCCTATCTGCTTTTACTCCCTTACCCATGAGCGTCAAGGCGACCGCAATGGTGCGCCCCAATAGAGTAGTTGACTTTATGTTACAACTGATCCTAATAATTATAGGACTTACGCAGAAACCGGGTTTCTGAACGAG
>DATNRE010000189.1:0-4554 GCA_036703685.1 Candidatus Obscuribacterales bacterium | reverse complement strand
TGCAATGGATTGCAGCTATAGAAAATAATTAGACACATACTAGGAGTATCTTCCCATTGTACGTATAACGGGAAGATAGATCAGAAAATCTAGGGGCTTGAGAGAAAATTTAGCCCCCATCCGAGAGGAGATCTTAAAACCTCCCATTGTACGTACTCTGGGAAGAAAGCTAAAAAGTTATAGGAACCGTAGAAAGTTACACAGCCTACACAGCTATTCACCCTGATATTGCGATCGCAAAATTTAGTTTTCACCGTGTAGGCTGTGTAAGAAAGTGGGAAGTATTGATATATAAGAGTTAGAACCTTACACGGCCCCCTACACAACCCTACACAACCCCCGTACCAGTTTTTTGTTTTAAAGCACCCGTAACCGTTACCCCGTAAGCATTACAACATTTACACAACCTACACAGTGATTGATGATTAAAAGGGTAAAACACTACCCTCCCCTAACCCCTGACGAATATTGATTGGAGCTATCAGATAGCAGTCAAGGTGTACCCAGCGTTAGCGTGCCTTGACGGATAGCTGGAGCGACATACAATCAATAGTCGGGTTAGGGGGAGTAAACCTTGTGAGGTTATTTGTAGATTATTCCTTATATATAATTTTCTATTTATCCCATTTGACACTTTTGATTTTATGTGCTAATGGATTTTTAAGTTTTAAGGGTATAAGTAAAAATTAATTATTTAGGGTTTTAGATTAAATGTTTGTATGGGTAGGTAAAAAGTAGTTTACCCAAAATCCTTTCGATTATGATTGATTTGGGTAGATTTTAGATAGATTCTGAATGAAGCTATAGGCGTGTGGGCTTCCCTTGCGGGTGAAAGTCAAGCCATACAAACATTACTCGATCAAAAATTTTAATGCGGATGGCGGGACTCGAACCCGCAAGGGAAGCCCACACGCCCCTCAAACGTGCGCGTATACCAATTCCGCCACATCCGCTTTTAAAGACTGCGCTTACTTTCGCAGCTAATTTACTAATGTAGCACAGCTTCCTCAACCTGTCACCCCCTAATCTGAAATTTTTTTTGAGATGCCGTTTCTGCTAGTGATCTGCCAGAAACCGGGTTTTTTTAGGAAAATACTTCATTATGACCCACATATTCTCTAAAAAACCCGGTTTCTCGGGTATGCGTAATCTTGATTAATTAATTAATATTATTATTGTTACTTTTAAATTCCAAATAGTGATTTCATGCGCTCCCTGATCCAGACCAGGGGATTGATTTCTAAATCTTCTTCTTCCCCTAATACTCCCATTTCTCTTAATAGTTGTTGACGTTCAACTAATTCCTGTTTACGTTCCACTAATTTTTCTGCAATTTGGTCAGCAACTTGGGGATATTTAGAAAGAAAATAATGAAATACATTGCGATCAACTACAAATAAAATAGTTGTTTCTAGGGTTCTCACCGCCGCTGTGCGGGGGATTCCCATAATTAAAGCCAGTTCCCCAAAAAAGTCTCCCGCTTGTAAATTTCTAATCTGTTTATCGAGTTTTTCTGATAGAATTTCTACGGAACCTGAAAGAATAATATGAAACGCATCTCCTGGATCTCCTTCATGGAAAATAAAGGCTCCAGGAATAACCGTTTCTCGATACCCTTGTTCAATTAATCCTAATATTTCTAGTTCGGTAAAATGTTCAAAATAAACTACTTTTCTTAATAAATTAGCTAGGGATATATGATTGATAGATTCTAGTTCTAAGCCCTGAGAATCTTCAATCGTTTGAATCGGAAAAACTTGGGGTTGGGCGGGAGTATCAACAACAGCAGGATGGGTATTAAAAATCATTCTTAGATCCTCGGGGTTTTTAATCCATAAATCTCTTTGGGGTAGAGGAATAGTAATATTGTTTTTTTTAAAAGCATTTTCAATCATATAATTTAAGGCACTTTGAATCGGAAGTCTGGCTTTAGGTTGATCAATCCAAACTAACAGTTCAAAATTCATACAATCATCTCCAAAACCTCTTAACCAAACTTGCGGAGCCGGATAGGATAAAACCCTCGATTCTTGACGGGCAACGGCTAATAAAACTTCAGTCACCAACACCGGATCAGTTCCGTAAGCAACGGGAATTTTAATATGAATTCGACTATTAATATTTCCATAACTCCAGTTAATAATATTGGCATTTACTAAACTTTGATTGGGAATAATAATCGAAATTCCATCATTAGTTACAATGGTTGTAGCGCGAATAGCTATTTTTTTAATATTACCTTCTAAAGTTTCAATTTCAATATAATCTCCAACTTTTACCGGACGTTCAATTAGTAGGATTAATCCACTCACAAAATTCTGGAATAATCCTTGAAAACCCAAACCAATTCCGATCCCTAAACCTCCGGCCAAGAAAGTTAAAGATCGAGTATCTAAACCACAGGCTTGAGGAACAATAATAAACCCCAATGAAATAATAAAATAATAAAAAATTGTGGCGATCGCTTCTCGACTTCCTTCATCAAATCCCCATTTTACTAATAATTTATCCCGAAGCCAGTTTGTCACCAATCGCGCCAAGAAAATAACGACTAATAGTGATATAATTACCGTAATAATTAAACTAACTGAAATCGTAATTTCACCAATTCTAATGGGTTGGGTGAAAATTCTATATAAAAATTGTATAATTGTCTGAATAATTGTCATGGCAGGGAATAGGTAATGGGTAATGGGCAATAGTGATGAATTTTCGAGTGTTATAATAAGAGCGGTAATAATTATTCTATCTTTGTGTAAAACTTTTTATCTATTCTCCATTCCTTCTCTTAACAAGAAATTTAGCATAATATAGCACTACGCATTACAGTTAGGACATTTCTAAATCCCGAAACCCTTTCACTTCTTACTGTTCCCTGTTCCCTGTTCCCTGTTCCCTTGCGCGTAGCGCTATAAGTACAAAAAAAACAATATGACTACATTTCAATTAATTATTTTAGTAGGTACGGGATTAATTGCTGGAATTTTAGCAGGATTTTTAGGAATAGGGGGTGGGACGGTTTTAGTCCCCTTATTGGTGGCATTAGGATATACACCTGTTCAAGCAGTGGCCACCAGTAGTTTATCCATTGTGATTACGGCTATTTCTGGAAGTTTTCAAAATTGGCGCATGGGATATCTGAGTTTAAATAAAGTGATTGGAATTGGATTTCCTTCAATATTAACAGCACAACTCGGGGTGTTTTTGGCAGGAATATTTTCCTCAAAATTATTATTATTTTTATTCGGCTGTTTATTATTATTAAATGTTTATTTAGTAGAAGTTCGTAAACAAATAACAGCTAAGAAAAAACAACGGGAAGAACAACAAACCTCCGAATCCAATATAAATTTTGAGGATAATATTCAATTTAATGCAGTTTTTTCTCGAATTTTAACCGGAAGTTCCGCCGGAATTTTAGCGGGATTATTTGGCGTGGGTGGAGGAATTATTATGGTTCCTTTACAAATATTGCTATTAGGAGAAACCATTAAAGTTGCGATTCAAACTAGTTTAGGAGTGATTATGATTACGGCTATTTCGGCTTGTATTGGACACGCAACTCAAGGGAATGTATTATGGATGCCAGGAATTATTTTAGGCTTAGGCGGATTATTAGGAGCGCAAATTAGCACCCGATTTTTACCCAAATTATCCGATCAAACCGTGACTCTAATGTTTAAAATATTTTTAATTATTCTCTCAGTTTATATCTTTAGACAAGCCTATATACAACCTTCGTAGTCACCCCTTCAGGGGTGTTTCAGAACTATGGGAAATACCACAAAAACCAATATAAAATCTAGTGATTAACCCTACAGATGATCCCCCCTAACCCCCCTTAAAAAAGGGGGAATAAGTTGCACTGTTAAAGAGAATCATTTTTTTTCTAAGTGTTTTACTTGATCCGAATAGCTAAAGCATTGCGGGCTTGTTCTCGATCATCAAAATGAATTTTTTCAGTCCCCAAAATTTGATAATCTTCGTGACCTTTTCCCGCAATTAATACCCCATCTCCTGGTTGCGCCTCCAGAATAGCCCTATGAATGGCTTTAGCCCGATCTGCAATCACAATCGGTTTGATACTGTCAGGAATCCCGGCCAAAACATCTTGTAAAATCTGTTCCGGGTCTTCCGTGCGGGGATTATCCGAAGTCACAACCGCAACATCCGCTAATTCTGCCCCAATTTTCCCCATTTTCGGCCGTTTGGTGCGATCGCGATCGCCCCCACAACCAAACACACAAATCATCCGACCCGGAATAAACGGACGGGACGCCTTGAGCAAGTTCTCCAAACTATCGGGGGTGTGAGCATAATCCACAATCACACTAATATCCTGATCCGGGCTAATTTGTACCCGTTCCATCCGCCCGGGAACCCCCTGAAACTGAGCGGTTTTTTCGACCAGGGTAGTTAAATCTAATCCTAAACTTAACCCCGCCCCGACGGCCGCCAACAGGTTAGATAAATTATATTGACCGACCAAAGGTAAATCAAATTCCGCCTCTCCTTGGGGAGTATGGAGAACACCTTTAACCCCCGTAGGCTGGT
>DATNRE010000188.1:0-2322 GCA_036703685.1 Candidatus Obscuribacterales bacterium | reverse complement strand
AGTAATTACTCGTTCATTTGTTAGATTCAAGTCCATATTATTCTGAACTTCTAACACTTTTCGGCACAATTGAAGTGTTAGTTCTTCTAGGGTAGTAGCGGGAAATTGTGGGTATAAACCGGGTGTTATGATCATTTTATTGGGGATCTTGGTATTGCCAGACCTGTAATTGTACGTTTTTTACCCAATAGGGAGAAACATATATTAGGTGAAATTGTGAGCTTGTAGATTGTTCTATCAAATCAAAATCAAATAATCTTGATTTGCCAAATAACAGTTTTCCAGACGTAGCATAAACGGGATTATTAGAGTTAATAGAACCGACCATTAACGATAAAATCCCTGCGTATCTTAAAGTAGGTTTTGTAGTAGTAGCGATTGCTTTTAAGTATCTACTTAAAAAAGGTAGTGGAAATGAGTGTATTATTTCTTCTCCACTACCTATAAGTGACTGGCTCTGAATTAATTGCCATTGAAATTCGTTACTTAAATCAAGCATAGGTGTATCTTAGAGACATTTCTAGTCGGTCTAAGTGACTGTCAACATCTCCCAAGATATTATTAACAATATCCAAATAGATATCTGTCTCTATATCTCCCCACAGCCAAAAGTGTGTCGAATCATTTAGGAATTGTATTTCGGGTTCTACGGTGTTCTCATACTGAGGGACAAGGATTAGACTATTTAAAATCCTGTCTTCTGTTTGCACAAATTCAACATCTTGGAAGATATCCATAGTAATGTTTATCCCTTAAATTGTGTTATGAAATTACACCTTAGAAATAGGTAATTTACCTTGTGGTGACGTATAAATTTTATAGTCAGGGTCTAAAGTCCTTAACGCAGCCACAAGAAGCGGAGTCGCGTTTTCAAAAGTAGTCCCTGCCGCCCCGGCTGCGGCTCCGATTTTTTGACCGAATGGACATGATACGGAGTCTTTTTTGGTGTAGGTGTATTTACGTCCAGTGATCCGAGAGGTGACTTTATTTGCTAGGGGAGCCGCAGCAGGTTTAACAAGTCTAACCCGAGGTAGTTCAATTTTTTTTCTTGCAACATCAGTAACAAAAGCCCCTGTAGCCGGGGCGGCAGTTTGAGCAAATTTATTGGCGGCGTCAAGAACCGCAGTTCTTAAATGTCCAATCATGGGCGCTGCGCTTTCTTCTGATGGAGCAGTGTTACTTCCTTCTTTAACTAATCCAACTTTCAACCAAATATCATCAGCTTGACTGTATCCAAACGGGATAATATATCCGGGTTCCTGTCCTACATTACTTTTTTTGTTTCCCGTAACACTGACAGTAGCTTCATAAGCCGTTTGCTTTTCCGATACTGTTTTATCCATCCAAGAATCAATAATCGCTTTCTCGTTTAGGTATTGTTGCGCGCGTTGTTGGTGATAAAATCGACGACCCATAATAAAAACCTTGTACTTAATTATTTTGTTGTTAGTATAACAGCCAAAATTTGAAAAAATACTTATTGTAAACCTTTATAGGGTTTACGGGAGATATTGTCTAAAGTAATTTAACAATGCTACATACTCCGACCGTACTTGTTTATGTCAAATAAACTAGCTGTAAAAAGCCCTTCTACCTGACTGTAGAGAGGAATCGGTTTAACAAGAGAACTTAGGAATAATAACGAATTAAAAAAATAAACATCACCTACAGGTCTAATTCGTTCTGCTCTTACATCTTCCCCTAGTACCTTTACGGTTGGTGGAACGGTAGGGTAAGCGGCCATCTCATCTTGGGTTTCTGTAACCTTACAGAACTTAGCTTGAAAAGGGATTTGAGCTACATTGCACATTTTTTTATAAAAATCTATTCCGTCTTCTTTGTTATAGAAGTAACTATAACTTTCTAATCCATTTGTTTTATCCCTATAACTTACGGTTATTTTACCTTTACGGATTTTATACGGTGTAGGAGTATTAAATTCTGTTTTTATCCTTAACGCCAATTGCTCTATATCCGTTAACGTTAAATTGGTCATATTGGGAGTATCCCATTTTTCGATTAAGTTATTTAGCCTGAAACTTAACCGGGCTTCTATTTGTTGATACCCCTCCTCTACATCTCCCATATTTTCAATAAAATATAAAACTACTTTGGGTTTACCTTTATTACTTACAAATCCCCCAAATCCTACCGAACCTTTAGAATCCGTAGAAATAACTCTCATTGCATCAATACAATGTTGTCTTATTTCCGTTAATGTACCTGTTAGATAACTAAACTCCTGTTCTTTACTTCTATTTTTCCAGAACTTAATAACGTAATAACCTAACTTGTGAAAATCTTCTAACTTCTTTTTATCCG
>DATNRE010000187.1:0-6731 GCA_036703685.1 Candidatus Obscuribacterales bacterium | reverse complement strand
TAAATTTACGCCTAACCTAGAAAACTTATATCGAGGAACATCAACAGGAATTGGAACCTATAAATTTAAAATGACCGTAGAATCCGATCGGGTATTCTTTGAAGCCATTCCGATTATTTGGCGTCGGGTTAGTTACTCTGGAGCTTTATTTAGGATTAAAACAGATAACTCTGTCGTGCTGGTGGGAGGAATTTGTAAAAGTCTCCGATCCTCGATGACTGCACCGACTCCCATTCAACCTCCCTTTCCTAACTTCCATCAAGTTCGCTGTCCTCTTGATGCTGAATTGGTAGAATCGATGAAGTTTTCTCGGTAAAATATAAAATTAATTGAAATCAGGGTCAATGTCTAAATCCAAACAATCTTCTGCTCAAAATTCAAAAGTAATCATTCAGAATTTTCTATCAATTTTTATCTGTATTGGACTACCTTTTTTAATTGCTTATCCTTCCTTTGAAGCTAGAGTTCGCAACGTAAAAGAAATTGAAGCAAGACAAATTTTATTAGCTTTCATTGAGAATCAAAATTATCAGTTAAAACGTTATAATAAGTTTACACCTAAATTAGACAATTTATATCGAGGAACTGCTCAGGGAACCCGTAACTATCAATATAAAATGAAAGTGGAATCAGATCAAGTATTATTTGAAGCTTCCGCAAAGGTTCCTCGGATTAGAAGTTATTCCGGTGCATTGTTTATCGTCAAAATAGAAAGTTCTATGGTGGGGGTCGGCGGAATTTGCCAAAGCGATGACTTAACCTCTATTCCTCCCACTCCGATTCTACCTCCGACCCCTGGTTCTAAAGCAATTCGTTGTCCTGAAGGTTCTCGATTGTTCCAAGTCAGGGAGTTTACCGATTAAAATGATTCAGGATATGACCATATTCCCAGGGTTTCGTATTATTCTATAATTATCCTATTTTCTCCCCTAAAAATTGCTAACTAACTAGAATTTGAGTAAAATGAATGAATCTAAAAAAAAATTAGGTAAAGTATATTTAGTTGGTGCTGGGCCAGGCGACCCAGGATTATTAACTATTAAGGGAAAAACCTTATTAGAATTAGCAGATATAGTAATTTATGATGCCTTAGTGAGTGATCCAATCTTGGATTTAATTAACCCTAAAGCTGAAAAAATTAATGCCGGGAAACGGCGAGGTAAACATTCATTATTTCAAGAAGAAACCACTCAATTATTAATTGAAAAAGCTCAAACTCATGGCATTGTTGTCCGGTTAAAAGGGGGAGATCCCTTTATTTTTGGTCGGGGTGGGGAAGAAATGCAAGACTTAATTGAAGCGGGAATTGCGGTAGAAGTTGTCCCCGGAATTACTTCGGGAATTGCGGCGCCTGCTTATGCGGGAATTCCCTTAACCCATCGAGATCATAGTTCATCCGTTACCTTTGTAACCGGTCATGAAACCGCCGGAAAATATCGACCTAGGGTGAATTGGGACGCGATCGCCAAGGGTTCAGAAACCATTGTAATTTATATGGGAGTTCACAATTTACCCTATATTATTCAACAGTTAACCCAAGCTGGAAAGTCCCCAGAAACCCCAATTGCCTTAATTCGTTGGGGAACTCGACCGGAGCAGGAGGAGTTAATTGCTACCTTAGAAACCATTGTTCAAAAAGTAGAAGAAACCGGTTTTGAAGCTCCAGCGATCGCTGTAATTGGTTCTGTTGTTAACTTAAAAAAGTGTTAATTATGATTAAAAAAAGGAACTATGAGAATTTTATTAGTTGAAGATGATGAACGGATTACAAAAGCCTTAGCTGAAGCCTTAATGGATCATCATTATGTGGTAGATGTGGTTCATGATGGTCAAATGGGGTGGGAGTTTACAGAATCGGCTGACTATGATCTGATGATATTAGATATAATGTTACCCGGACTCAATGGAATTCAGTTGTGTCAGAGATTAAGAAAACAGGGAAAAAGTACCCCTGTATTGATGTTAACCGCAAAAGATACCAGTGCTGACAAGGTATTAGGATTGGATGTAGGAGCAGATGATTATGTGATTAAACCCTTTGATTTACAAGAACTTTTAGCCAGAATTCGGGCTTTATTAAGACGAGGAAATTCCGCCTTACCTCCGGTGTTAGAATGGGGCAATCTTCGCCTAAATCCTAATAGTTGTGAAGTTACTTATGCAGGAGAATTGCTATCTTTAACACCTAAAGAATATGGTTTATTAGAGTTGTTTTTACGCAGCCCCGGACGAGTGCTTTCACGAGAAATAATTTTAGAGCATCTCTGGTCTTTTGAAGATATCCCGGGGGAAGATACCGTCAAAACCCATATCAAAAGATTGAGACAAAAACTTAAAACCGTCGGTGTACCCTCTACCTTAATTGAAACCGTCTATGGCTTGGGATATCGGCTCAACACGCAACGTAATTAACCCTCAATTTCGCTCTTTAAGTTGGCGGTTATTGCTGTCTTATCTAGGAGTAATGATGGCAATTTCAGGAACTTCTATGATTGCCGTATATGAATTTTTTTCTTTGAGTTTATATCAACAATTAGATCGGCAACTCCTAACATTAGCAGATGCAGCTACCCATAGTTTTTCAGAAGTTAAAGAGCATAAAAAAGCCTCTAAAATCGAGGATTTTAGGGGAGTAGATGATGATGGAGATTTGGATATTCCCTGGCAAAATATTCAGCAACCCAGTCAAGGAATTGAATGGTTTGATCCCGATCGCCAACTGATTGCTAAAGCCGGAAAAATATTTCCTCCGATTGATTTATCCCATTATCATCGGACTTATACCGTTAATAACCAAAAAATTCGTACCCTAACTTTACAGATTAATCAATCAGCAGAATCACAACCCGAAATTATCGGTTATGTGCGGATCAGTGAGTCTACAGAATCCATTGAAATGGTGTTAAAAAAGTTAAGATTAGGAATGATGTTAGGGGGAATATTAGTATCAGGATTAACAGCTTTTGGAGGAATGTGGTTAACAAAACAATCTTTAAACCCCATTGAGAAAAGTTTTGAAAAACTTAAACAATTTACCGCCGATGCCTCCCATGAATTGAGAAATCCTTTGGCGGGAATTAAAGCTTGTGTGGAAGTCATTCAAAGTCATCCAGAACGAATTAATCCGGCGGATATTGATAAATTAAAGGCGATCGCTAGTGGTGTCAATCAAATGACTAGCTTAGTGGAAGATTTATTACTTTTAGCCCGCCAGGATCAAGATAATCTTCCCTTAACAACCAATTGGGTAATGATTCCCTTGAATGAACTATTAGAAGATTTAGTGGAATTTCTATCTCCTCAAGCGGAAGAAAAAAAGGTTAAATTAATCTTAGACATGGCCAGTGATATTAAAATAAAAGGGGAGGGAAATCAACTTTGGCGATTATTTTTAAACTTAATTGAAAATGCGATTTATTATACCGATACTGGGGGGAAAGTAATAGTCTATTTAGAACAGCAAGAAAAATTAGTTTGGGTAAGAATAGAAGACACTGGAATCGGTATTTCTATGGAACAATTACCTTTTGTTTTTGATCGGTTATGGCGTGCCGATCAAGCTCGAAATCGCAGAAAAGGCGGGTCGGGTTTGGGATTAGCGATCGCTCAAACCTTAGCCCAAAATCATCAAGGAGAAATTACCGTTACCAGTCAGTTAGGAAAGGGTAGCTGTTTTTCTGTCCGTTTTCCGACTCCATCCCACACCTAATACTATTTAATCGGTAATATCTGCATCTGTCACCAGTTTGTCACTTTTTAGTTTTATCTTGAAGTTTAGGGTAAGAATAAATGCCCTAAAAATTTTATAATTATTGAGGTTAATGATATGCAAAATATTCAATTGCGGAAATTTCATCGCAAAATTGCACCGATTATATTTATTCCTTTACTTTTGACTGCTTTTACCGGAATGGCTTATCGTTTGGGAAGGACTTGGATGGGAATGCCCAAAGATAAAGCCGAAATTCTGCTAACCATTCATCAAGGAGAATTTTTAGGAGAAGGGTTAGTCCCAATTTATGTATTATCAATCGGTTTGGGACTAATTGCTATGATATTTACTGGATTATCAATGCTTCGGTTAGCACAGCAAAAACGTCAAAATAATTTAAAAGATCAGCCTTTAAATGCCAGAAAAATTCATCAAATTTTAGCACCTATTATATTTCTACCTTTGTTTGTAAGTGCTTCAACAGGTATTCTGTATCGACTTGGGAAGGCTTGGTTTGGTATGCCGAGTGAAGTTTCTAAGTTCTTACTCGGTATTCATCAAGGTACTTATTTCGGCCCCTTCGGAAGAACGATTTACGTTGCTTTAATTGGTTTGGGATTAATTGCAATGTTAATCACCGGAATTAATATGACAGGAATTTTCCGTAAAAAACGGGCTAAACTATCAGAAGAATCCTAGGTTTTTCCTAAATCCTTGTTCCGGTGTTCCCTGCTATAATATTAAATCTAACTAGAAATGCTACAGATTATCCCCCTAACTCCCATAAAAAAAGGGGGAATTTGTAGCCAATATTATCTTTACCCTAATCGGAATTTCAGATTACATCAAGGGCCGATAGACGCGAAAATCAATATTGGGGAAAATATTATCAATAGCTTCCACCTTTTCCAACCAACCTGAATCCACCTTACCAATTTTGATATCTTCGTAGATTTTGTTAAACCGCATCAGGTGGGAACGGGTACGACGCACGGCGTAGGGGGTCATGGTTCCCGAACTCATGATAAAAGCCCAATCAGAGGACTGTGCTAAGAGTAATTCCCGCGCCGCTTGATTGAGTGCCCGTAACTCCTGCTCACTTCTCGGTTCTCGGCCCGCCATTTTAATCATCCGTTCGGCCGCTTTGTGCAGATGGGGGTAAATCCAAGAATTGGTATGATTTAGCCAATATTCATGGAATCCTTTATATCCCCAACTGGACTGGGCAGGATGACAAACCTGTTGGGTGGGGAACTCTTGAAGATAATCGGCCAAATGGGTCATGGCATAAACCTTTTGATTCTCCCAGGTTTTGCGGAATAATTGATCCAGAAACCAAGGCCCCTCATACCACCAATGTCCGAATAGTTCGGCATCATAGGGAGAGACAATAATCGGGGGACGCTGCATAATTCCATGCAGATGTTCCACTTGGCGCTCCCGGTTCATGACAAAATTAGCCGCGTGTTCGCTCGTTTTAGCCCTAGCCCAATAGGGGTCATAAAGTTCCTTCTCTCCCAGTCCTAGACCCCGACCCGTAATTTTGTAATACTTAATTCCGGTATTTTTGCGCTGACCATTGGGCATGATATAGGGCTTAATATACTCATATTCCGCTTCCCATCCCAAATCCTTATAAAATTCTCGATATTCGGGCGCTCCAGGATAACCCACTTCCGAAGACCAGACCTGCTGAGAAGACTCATTATCCCGGGCAAATACCGCCACACCGGATTCTGTATAGATAGGGGAATAGGTTCCGAACCGAGGACGGGGACGGGCGTAGAGAATCCCATGACCATCGGTGAGGAAATACCGAATTCCCGCATCGGCTAACATTCGTTCTAAGCCATTATAGTAAGCACATTCAGGCAACCAAATCCCCCGAGGACGACGGCCAAAGGTTTCTTCATAATGTTGACAGGCGACCTCTATTTGTCCCCAAACCGCCTGGGGGTACATTTTCATTAGCGGTAAATAACCGTGAGTCGCACCGCAGGTGATAATTTCTAAATTATTGCTATCTTGAAATTGTTTAAAAGCCGTAACTAAATCGCCTTGATAGCGTTCCCACAGTTTACGGGCTTCCTGCCATTCTTCGGCATAATGTTCGGCGAGATAACGAAGATGAGGGGTTTTTTGATAGCGATCAATTTCCTGTTCAGTTAACTCTTGAAGTAAGCCCAGGTGTTGGTCATATCGGTCTTGAAGCAGAGGGTCTCGCAACATCGATACCAGGGGCGGAGTCAAACTCATGGTGATTTTGAAATCAATCCCGTCCCGCTTTAACCCTTCAAACATTTTGATTAGAGGGATATAGGTTTCGGTAATTGCTTCAAATAGCCATTCTTCCTCTAATACATAGTCACTTTCGGGATGGCGAACAAAGGGAAGATGGGCATGGAGAACCAGGGCGAGATAGCCAATAGCCATAGGGATTTAATGGAAATATGCTTGTTATCAGAGCTAGATAGTTTTTCAATATTATTAAGATTTTAAAACGAAAGGGTAAGATCCGAGTCAATTGAATTTTGAGGTGTCGTTTGAGTTTGGGTCGGCATTTAGGCCAAATCAAAGAGTAATATTTCTGTATCGGTTGTGGCAGTCAGGGTAATTTCTGATTCTTCGGCGATCGCAGCCCCATCACCCGCCGTTAAAGGAATTTGATTGAGAATCACTTCTCCTTTAGCCACTTGGAGCCAACCATAACGTTCAGCAGAAAAGCAATAGGAAAGGCGATCGCCTTGTTTTAAAATAGCGGCATATAAATTAACATCTTGATGAATTTTGACCGCCTGATCCACCGGATTTCGGCTGGCAATTAATTGGAATTGACCGGAATTTTCTAAGAAATTAAATGATTTTTGTTCATAGCTTGGGGGTAAATCTTGGGTATCCGGTAACAGCCAAATTTGTAATAAATGAACTTGATCCGTTGCCGAGGGATTAAATTCACTATGACGAATTCCCGTCCCCGCACTCATGCGTTGAACCTCACCCGGTTGAATAATAGAACCTG
>DATNRE010000186.1:0-2379 GCA_036703685.1 Candidatus Obscuribacterales bacterium | reverse complement strand
TAGGACTTACGCACCAAACCGGGTTTCTGAACGATAAGTCTCGATTTCATCCGCAAAATCACCGGCCAGAAACCCGGTTTCTTTGGTCTTGTGCGTAAGTCCTGTTACTGCTAGGGAACAGAGAATAGTTTGCATAGATTTAGAAGCGTCCTCACTGTAGTTCGATGGCCAAATGAACCCTAACCATCCGCCCAAACCTAAAAACAATCTAAAAATTTCAGATTATGTAAAAAATGTATGATAATAATGCAAAATCTTCATAAAATTTTAAGTTTTGTAACATTAGCTACGATTGTATCGGCTATAGAGGTCTAACTTATTCACATTGCTTAACCTTTAGGTTGAGGTCGAGAGCCTCCCAGTTCCAAAACAAGAGGTCAATACTCTGATTTTAGATTTGAGTCTCCGATGATACGGTTTGTGTCCCACAGACCTGTTAATGTTTGGCCAAATTTGATCCAAATTCGAGACATAGCAACACTGAGGAATCCGCTATGACCAGCACAGTCCCGCAAAAAACAGCCACAAACAAATTTGAGAAACTCAAGGCCGAAAAAGACGGTTTAGCGGTTAAAGATGAACTAGAAACCTTTGCCCAACTCGGTTGGGAAGCCATGGACGAAACCGACCGAGACCATCGCCTAAAATGGCTCGGAGTGTTTTTCCGTCCCGTGACTCCGGGGAAATTCATGATGCGGTTGCGTTTACCTAATGGGGTGATCACCAGTGAGCAGTTGTGGGTTTTGGGGGAAATTGTGCAACGCTACGGTGATGACGGTAGTGCCGATATTACCACAAGACAGAACCTTCAGTTAAGAGGAATTCGGATTGAAGATCTACCCCATATTTTTCGACGGTTTGAAACCGTTGGACTCACCAGCATTCAGTCAGGTATGGATAATGTCCGTAATATTACGGGCTCGCCCGTTGCGGGGTTAGATGCCGATGAACTCTATGATACCCGGGAGTTAGTGCAACAGGTTCAAGACATGATTACCAATCAAGGAAAAGGTAATCCTGAGTTTAGTAATTTACCCCGAAAATTCAATATTGCGATTGGCGGATGTCGGGATAATTCGATTCACGCTGAAATTAATGATATTGCCTTTATTCCCGCATTTAAAGAGGAAACTTTTGGCTTCAATGTGTTAGTGGGAGGATTCTTTTCCGCAACCCGTTGTGAAGCCGCTATTCCCCTAAATGTTTGGGCAAAACCTGAGCAAGTTGTCGATCTTTGTCGAAGCATTTTAGAAGTCTTTCGAGACCATGGGCCTAGGGGAGTTCGCCAAAAAACTCGGTTAATGTGGTTAATCGATGAATGGGGGATTGAAAAGTTTCGGTCTGAAGTTGAAAAACAAATCGGTTATACTTTAGAATCTGAAGCGGAAAAAGACGAAATTCTCTGGGAAAAACGGGATCATTTGGGAATTTATCAACAGAAACAACCCGGATTAAACTATGTGGGATTAAACATTCCCGTGGGTCGGTTATCTGCCAACGATATGTTAGAATTATCCCGCATTGCTGAAGTTTATGGGAGCGGAGAACTTCGCTTAACCGTTGAACAAAATGTGATTATTCCCAATATTTCCGATAGTCGGTTAGAAGCATTTTCAACCGAACCGATTTTAGAAAAATTTTCCGTGAATCCCTCCGCCTTAAATCGAGGATTAGTGTCCTGTACGGGCGCACAATTCTGTAACTTTGCTTTAGTAGAAACTAAAAATAAGGCTGTCGAATTAGTTAAGGAATTAGAAGCAGAATTAACTATCGAAAAAACCGTCAGAATTCATTGGACAGGTTGCCCCAACTCCTGCGGACAACCCCAAGTAGCCGACATTGGATTAATGGGAACTAAAGCCCGCAAAGACGGCAAAACCGTTGAAGGGGTCAACCTCTATATGGGCGGAAAAGTCGGTAAAGATGCCCAACTGGGTGAATGTGTTCAAAAATCCATTCCCTGTGAGGATCTTAAACCCGTTTTGCGACAAATTTTAGTGGAACAATTTGGCGCTCGAGTCAAAGAATAATCCCTCTCAAAATCCACATCAACACCTTACTAATACAGAATCAAAATAGAGAAAATGAGTAAACTTTCACGACGGAAATTCCTGTTCACGGCTGGTGCAACGGCGGCTGGAACTCTAATCATTCATGGTTGTGCTGCTAATAATAATACGAACACTTCAACCGCCCCCTCTACTCCAGCCCCGGCCGTTAATATTAATCCAGCCGATGCTCCAGAAATAGCAACAGCCACATTAGGATTTATTGCCTTAACCGACTCCGCGCCCCTAATTATTGCCTTAGAAAAGGGTTTATTTGCTAAGTATGGAATGTCGGATGTTAAGGTTGTGAAACAAGCCTCCTGGCCGGTTA
>DATNRE010000185.1:0-3659 GCA_036703685.1 Candidatus Obscuribacterales bacterium | reverse complement strand
ATGCAGGTCGCTGGGGTTGCCCATACCTATCCCCTCCATATCCTGCAACGGTGGGCTAATTGGGCGGTGGATCGGTTCAGTGATCTGGAATTAGAGCGGATTCAAAAAAAATTTTTACAGGAACCTTTGCAATCTCAAGTTTAGTTGTGTTACAATAAAAAATTGGAGTCAAAGATCATTCCTCACACATGGATTCTTTGACTCTTGAGGGGAATTAGCTCAGTTGGTAGAGTGCTGCGATCGCACCGCAGAGGTCAGGGGTTCGAATCCCCTATTCTCCATTAATTTTGTTGTTGGGTTTTGCCATGAATCTCCATAACGATTCCTTCTTTAAATTCCGTGAGCCGGTGATTTCGGTGTGGTTTGATAGGATAGATCAGCAGAAGGAACAACAAATCACTTGATTTAATTGTGTAGAAGTTTAAAAACTAAATTATATGCCAGCAACACCTGAAAGTATTCATCATTTTCTTAATTATTGCCAGCAATATATTACGGGTAGAGAAAGAGCAGAAGCGCAAATATTTCTGGATCGATTCTTTCAAGCATTTGGCTATGAAGAAGGTTTAAGAGAGGCTGGAGCAATCTGTGATGTTGTTGTTCCTGATGGTAGCAGAAAAGGTAATACAGGATTTGCCGATCTTTTTTGGCCTCGCGATCGCTTAGATTCTGTATTAATTGAAATGAAATCAAAGAAAGAAAAAAAACTGAATCAACATTATGGTCAAGCCTGGGAATATTCCAGAAATTTAACACCCCGACCAAAATATGTAATTCTATGCAATTTTGATGAGTTTTGGATTTATGATTTTGAAAAAATTATTGATACCCCAGTTGATATTATTCGTTTAGTAGAATTACCAGAAAGATTAGACGCTTTTACTTTTATGGAGTTTAGCACTGGGCGCCCTAATTTTCGCAATCAGCAAATCCTAGAAGTAACAAAAAGAGCGGCTCAAAGAATGGGTGAGTTATTTCAAAGACTTAAGGCTAGAAGTCAGAGAAATAAGAGAAATAATTTTACCGATTTAGAGGCTCAAAGATTTGTGCTTCAATGTGTAATTGCAATGTTTGCTCAGTATCGGAGGATGTTACCCCCGAACCTTTTTACTAACTGTATTCAACGATGTTTAGAAGGCGAAAGTACATACGACATTTTATATAATGGTTTATTTCGGGAAATGAATACCCAAGGAATTACACCTTATGGTCGTTATAAAGACGTGGATTATTTTAATGGCGGATTATTTTCGGCTATCCCCGCCCTTGATTTACATAGGGAAGAATTAGAATTTTTAGCCGCCTCTGCTTCGGAAGATTGGAGTAAGATCCGTCCCGCAATCTTTGGTAGTATATTTGAAAGTACAGTTAGTGGAGAAAGTCGTCATAGCGGGGGTATTCATTACACCTCAGAAAACGATATTATGAAAATTGTCCGACCGACAATTAGTAAATATTGGGAGGATAAAATTGAGAAAGCCAATACAATTGAAGAATTAAACTCTTTGCGACTAGAAATACAAAACTATCGGGTATTAGATCCGGCCTGTGGATCGGGTAATTTTTTGTATATAGCTTACCAGGAACTCAAACAATCCGAACAGTTATTACTCGATAAAATAGCTAAAAAATCAGACACTCATCAGTTAAGCATAGGATTTGTTACTCCAGAACAATTCTATGGAATTGACAATAATCCTTTTGCTATAGAATTAGCACGGGTAACATTAATAATTGCTCGAAAAGTGGCTATTGATCAATTAGGTTTACATGAAAACCCACTTCCTTTAGATACACTAGATAAAAATATCATTTGTAAAGATGCTTTATTTGAAGATTGGGTTAAAGCTGATGCAATTATTGGCAACCCTCCTTTTCAATCTAAGAATAAAATGCAGCAAGAATTGGGCAATAATTATGTAAGAAAACTCAGAGAAAAATATCCAGATATACCTGGACGTGCTGATTACTGTGTTTATTGGTTTCGCAAAACCCATGATCAATTAATAACAGGCGGTCGAGCGGGTTTAGTGGGTACTAATACAATTCGTCAAAATTATTCCCGCGAAGGTGGTTTAGACTATATTGTTGCTAATAATGGCACTATTACTGAAGCTGTATCTAGTCAAGTTTGGTCGGGTGATGCTGTCGTTCATGTTTCCATTGTTAATTGGGTAAAAGGTGAATATCAGGGCAAAAAGAAACTTTACACTCAGTTGGGAGACTCCTTAGATAGTCCTTGGCAAGTTTTAGAATTAGATCGGATTAATTCGGCTCTTTCGGCGGGATTTGATGTTACTCAAGCTAAAAAAATTATGGCAAATGCTAATTCAGAAGTTTGTTATCAGGGACAAACTCATGGGCATGAAGGTTTTTTGCTATCGCCAGAAGAAGCCGCTGTATTTTTTAAGTCAAATTCTAACTCAGAGGTGATTTTTCCTTATCTCACAGGTGACGACTTACTTTCGACTAATCCCCCATTTCCTAAACGATTTGTAATTGATTTTCACCCCCTTAGTTTAAATGATGCTTCTACTCATAAAAAACTGCTCCAAAGGATTAGAGAACTTGTTTTACCAACACGAGAAACCGCAGCGAAGGAAGAAGAAAAGCGCAATCAAGAAGCTAGAAACAATAATCCTAAAGCCAAAATTAATAGACATCATCAAGGTTTTTTTGCTAAGTGGTGGTTGCTTTCCTACCCTCGTCCTGAAATGATTCAAAAAATTGAATTTTTACCTCGTTATATTGTTTGTTGTCAAGTGACAAAACGCCCTGTTTTTGAATTTATTAATCCTCCCATACGTCCTAATGCTGCTCTGATCGTTTTTATTTTAAGTGATGATTATTCTTTTGGAATTTTACAATCTGGTATTCATTGGAATTGGTTTGTTAGCAGATGTTCAACTTTAAAGAGTGATTTTCGATACACAACTGATTCTGTTTTTAATACTTTTCCCTGGCCTCAAAATCCGACAATATCTCAAGTTAGAAGTATTGCAGATGCCGCTATAAAATTAAGAGAAGTGCGTCGCCAAACAATGATAAAAAATAATTGGAGTTTACGAGAATTGTATCAAACATTAGATCAACCAGGGGATACACCATTACATAAAGCTCATGCTAATCTTGATTTAGCAGTACGTTTAGGTTATGGAATGAATCCAGATGAAGATTCTCTGGGATTTTTATTTGAACTTAATTTAGAAGTGGCAAATAGAGAAGCGTCGGGAGAATCTGTTTTACCACCTGGACTACCTCCATTTGTGACAAATGATCAGGATTTTATCACTGACGATTGTGTCAAAATGCTGGAATAATTAAAGAGTTGAATCAGTAGTTTTTCCAGAATTGAATATGACCGCCGGGCAGATTTTCAAGGGTGGGTAAATATTCACAAGTCTGCTTCAATCATCCTCTAGTTTTAGTAATTGCTGATCAAGGATTTGGATACGCTTTTGGGCAACTGTTTCTGATAAAATTCGTTTGCGCATTGCGTCGTTAAGAACGCCTTTTTCCGCTAAGAGTAAACGCCGCCGAATCGAGTCTAATTTACTAATATAATCTCCCTTAGACTGTTCAAAATCCGCCGGACGCCGATTATAAAATTCTCGCAAAGACCTTTCGGCTCCCGCTATTTTCACTTGATAAGTAGAACG
>DATNRE010000184.1:0-7574 GCA_036703685.1 Candidatus Obscuribacterales bacterium | reverse complement strand
TAGCAAGTTGCGGATAAATTAGCTAAGGCGGGTAAAATTGTAGCGATTTCCTGACGAATTAAGGCTTCACTTTCGGCGAGGTTTACGGTTGCATTTACATCGCTTAAAGCTCGAGAAGGTTGACCGATTCTGATGCGACCATCGAGGAACTGGGCTGCACTTTTATCGATCATAAATGGGGTTAATTCATGACCGGGTTTTTCCCATAAAGGCTGTAATTCGGGCTGGGTGGCTTGGGCTTCAAGTTGGAAACGTTCCATGGTCGCGGACATGACAATGGTTTGTAATTTTAAATCGACGGGTGGGGTTTCTAAAATTTCGGTATGGGTGAAATAAATCGGAACAGAAATTCCAGCATTTTTGAATATCTGACGGGTGAATCCCCCCGCACAAATTGCCACATTTTTAGCTTGATATTTTCCTAAACTTGTGATGATATTAACGGCTTGATTTTTAACGGGATTAATCTGTAAAACTTGATCGATAATTTGGGTTCCCCCTAAATTTTTAAAGGTTTGAAGATATCCATGATTCAGTTGTTCTGGGGAAATTTGACCATGACGAACGGTAAAGGCGCCACCGATACCATGAGGATTTAATAGGGGTTCTAATTCACAGGCTTCTTGAATAGTGATTAACTTGGGGGGTGTGGCAAAATTACGATATTTTTGAGCAATAATTTCTGGATCAATATTGAAATTAAAGGGTAATATTAAATCTAATTCTCTTAACTCCGTATTTACCCCTAATTCTTGGGATAAGGTTTGGTGATATTTTTTGCCTTCTTCGCATAGAGTTCGGGTGAGTTCAGTGGTTCCTGACCAATAAGCTAAACCACCATAGCTATAGCGAGTTGCATTGTTTAATGTAGGATTTGAGTCTAATAAAAGTACCTTAAATCCTTTTTTAGCTAATTCATAACTGAGGGCAGAACCTGTAACTCCAGCCCCAACTACAATCCAATCATAAGTGTTCATGGAATTTTTGCGATCGCTGCTTTTTAGTAGTCTCATGGTCTACTATACAGTAAATACTTGATATTTCTCAATAATAAACCTGAATCAGAATCTTACCATGTCTAAAACACAGCCCTATCAACCTTTATTTCTGAGAGTTTCCCATGCTTTCAATGCTTTTTTAGTTCTGGGTGCTTTCCTAACTGGATTTTTGGTTTATGATAGTTATGATCGGCGTTTTGGTGGCCTAGGATTAACAGAAGAAAAGCGTAGTTTAATTGATATTCATGGAACTTTTGGATTTTTCTTGTTGTTTGTTTATGTGGTTTTTGTCGTTTATAGTTTAATTACCCAAAGAAAAAAGTTAATTCAAGGAAATACCCTGCAAACCTTAACTCAAACGAATAAACCCGCCTGGTGGTATACCCTACTTAGAATTAGTAATACTTTAGCTTTAATTGCGGTGTCATTGTCGGTGATTTCAGGAAAGTTTCAACAAGAAGATTGGCTACCCAATGGAGAATTTAATCACCCCTGGTATTTTGCCCATTTAATCGCTTGGGTGATGATTTTATTTTCGATTATAATTCATGTTTCGATGGCGATTAAAGTCGGAGGTGTGCCCCTAATTATTTCTATGTTTAATACCCATTATCAACCCCAGGATCATCCTAAATTCTGGTTTGGGAATGTTAAAAATTGGTTTTATCGGGTTTTCAATAAATAGGGAGCAGGGGAGGCAGGGGAGGCAGGGGAGGCAGGGGAGGCAGGGGGAGCAGGGGAAGTAAACTATTTTACCTATTACCTATTACCTATTACCTATTACCCATTACCTATTACCCATTACCTGTTCCCTGTTCCCTAACAATATTTAGAGATATCCTCCTGACATTCATCCGCTAAATAAGACAATGCCCGAAACCGTAATCCGGTAAATTGTTCATATAAAGGATTCAATTTGCACATGGGGGGAATATGAACAATTTTGCGTCCAAATATGATCAAATCTCGTTCAAAAGGACACTGAGGGGGAATCAATTTACAGATAGCATGAGCCACTTTAGAATCATGAATTTCTAAATCATCTAACCAATGTTTAACCGGGGAGAGAACATCGAGAGTATGATCGCCATGGTAGTGATCGATACAGACTTGGGCTAATTCTCCCGATTGAATTTTAGACAAATCTTGTAAGGTTTTTCGTAATGTATCTAAGGCTTCAATTTGAAGGTTTAAGGCTTGACAAAATTGATGTAATAAATCATCCTCACAAATCGAATAAATTCCATCAGCTAAAGCCACCATTACGGCTGTTCTGAGGAAGTTTTCCGCCAGTTTAGGATGGGCTCCTAAAACAGCGCCTAACTCCTGGGGTGAAATGGGATCTAAACTATCAATATTAGTCACAGCGACTAATTCATCATGGGTTAACGCATCAATTAACTGATGTTCGTCTTCATCAAAATTGCCATCGGCCCAAGCCAGGGTTAAAAGTCCACGCATCCACGCCAGACTTTGTTCTGTAGTGTATGGAATTTGGGATGTGGTAGTCATAGGTTTTCCTCTTGGCAAAATCTCCTATCCAAAGACTCGAATGTAGATTTGTCGAAAATGTGTCCGACCGACTACATTAGTCCCTAACATACTCAGCTATTTTGTTTGTGCTAGGACAGTAAGCTCAAAAACAAGACTGAGCTTTTCTGCCTATTCCTATGCTAACCTCAACTAGAATTTATTTAACAATATTTTGTCCCCAAACAAAACCAACGCCATAGCGAATGCAACGGCGTTGGAAATTTCACACAATCAATTGACATCCTCCCCGCCGTAAACGGACGGGGATTCCTCACCACGCCACCTTTTTAGGATGGTCGCTGAATGGGGTTGACGCTTCGCAGACTGTTGCTACTTTAAAAGCAGTCTTACACTGTCTCCACGTCCGTTTTAAGTCTCGGAATGCCCTCCCGCGACTTAAGTTTAACCTCGTTCACTAAGTTAAACTTTTTGTTGAATTTGTTGATTAATGCGTTCAAGGTTGGGCTTACCATTGCCTTACATCCGCTTCCCCAGTCTCCTTCAGGCTCGGTTTCACATCTCTGTAGATGGTATATCGACTGCAAAGTTGGGCGGGTTTTTTAAGACCAACACTACTCTAGCACAAAACCGAGTAAAAAGCCTAAGTGGAACTTAGGGGTTTTAAACCCAAAATTTTCGATAATTTCTCAAGGAGATCAACTGCTCCCCGTAAAGATAACTTCAGGAAATTTAGATTGAGCTTCGCTGATGGGGCGATTTCTGCCTTCTTCTTGCCAATAATTGATCACTTCGGTTGCTTTATTCAGCAATTCAACTTGATCCGGTTCAGAGATCCAATGTTTGGATTCCATTTCCGTTTTCAGTTGTTCCCAAGCATCGTTGCGGGGCCAGAAAAAGTAGGAGGTTAAAGGGCTTGTCCCCTTACCTACCACCTGATCCACCGCCAGGGCTACATTCTCATCTAGCCACAGAACTTTTAATACAAACCTTGACAATTACACCTCCGCTGTCTATCCCAGGCTCAAAAAAAATATTACAATCCTCTATAGTATCAGATCTTGCACTGAATCTTCCATAACTTTTTAACTGAATTACTTTTAATCGAGATTTGCGTCGGTGTAGCCTTGGGGTGTAGCCTGGAGCATGGCATAAGCTCAAGGTCAACAGGATGAAAACGGCTATTGTTGTTTTTGATATTGATGGCGTCATTCGGGATGTCGGGGGTTCCTATCGACGGGCGATCGCAGATACCGTAGAACAGTTTACCGGTTCCTACCGTCCCAGCCTCACCGATATTGATGATCTCAAATCCGAAGGCATTTGGAATAATGATTGGGAAGCCTCCCAAGAATTAGTCTATCGTTACTGGGAAGCCCAGGGACAAACCCGATCCCAGATTTCCCTCGACTATCAACAGTTGATTGATTTTTTCCAGTCCCGCTATCGTGGCCCAAATCCCGATGAATGGACGGGTTATATTACCTCCGAGCCCCTACTCTGCACCCCTAAATACTTTCAAGACTTGACGGAAAATAATATTTCCTGGGGTTTCTTTAGCGGAGCAATGCGGGACGAAGCCCTCTATGTTTTGCAGGGTAAACTTAATTTAGGGGTTCCCGTATTAAGGGCGATGGAAGATGTCCCGGGAAAACCTGACCCGACGGGACTTTTTGAAGCGATCGCCGAATTGGAAACCGCAGAAAATTCAACAACTCCAGTATTTTATGTTGGGGATACGGTAGCCGATTTACACACAATAACAAAAGCCAAACAACTCCAACCCGATCGGCTTTGGATCGGTGTGGGAGTGCTTCCGCCCCATATTCAACAGGCGGCTCCAGAACGTCGTCAAGCCTATCAACATAACCTAGAAACCGCCGGAGCAACCATCGTATTAAGTCATTTAGAAGCCCTAACTCCGACAAGAATTCAGGAATTAATACTTTATAAATAATCCCGTTGTTGCGCTTAAGCGCACTCTTATTTAACATGGAAAACGCCATTGATATTTTAATCCTTTCTAATGGCCCCGGTGAAATCACAACTTGGGTGCTTCCCGTTGTTAAAGCATTACGCCAACAGCTACAAAATCAACCCTTTCAAGTTAGAATTTCCCTAATATTATCTCCTTGTCCCAATGCTACCGGAAACGAAGTTAATATTGCTCGTGCTTACCCGGAAATTGATCGAGTTCAAGGCGCGGAATATTTTTGGCAATTTTTGTTATTTGGAAAAACTGCCGAACAGTGGGACTGGTACAAACAAGGTGTGGTTTTATTTTTAGGAGGAGATCAATTTTTTACTTTAATAATTAGTAAAAGATTGGGATATCGCAGCGTTATTTATGCGGAATGGGAGGCGCGCTGGTGGCGTTATATTGATCGGTTTGGGGTGATGAAACCGAATATTTTAGATAATATTCCCCCACCCTATCAAGCTAAGTTAGAAGTGATCGGAGATTTAATGGCGGATGTAACGGTATCGAGTTCCTCTGCTATGGTTTCCGATGATATTATGATTGGATTATTACCCGGTTCCAAAGCTATGAAATTAGCCCAAGGCATGGCATTAACCTTAGCAATATCTGAATATTTACATCAAAAACGTCCTGAAATTAGATTCGTTATTCCCGTTGCTCCTACCTTAGATTTACAAACCCTAGCCAAATTTGCCGATCCTAAATTTAACCCTATTATAGCACAATTTGGAGGAATTTCAGGAAAATTAAACTTAGGAGATCTGGCTTATTTGGGAACTCAAAATGGGGTTAAAATAGAGCTTTATACCCAATTTCCGGCTTATGATTTACTCTCAAAATGTCAGATTTGTTTAACCACAGTCGGAGCCAATACCGCTCAATTAGGGGCCTTAGCTGTACCGATGATTGTGTTATTACCAACTCAACAATTAGATGCCATGCGGTCTTGGGATGGTATCCCCGGAATATTAGCCAATTTACCCGGGTTGGGCGCTATTTTTGCTAAAATTATTAATAGATTAGTATTAAAACAGGGTAAACTCTTTGCTTGGCCAAATATTTGGGCGAAACAGGAAATTGTTCCCGAATTAGTCGGAGAACTTCAACCGGAAGATATCGGAAATTTAGTCTTAAATTATTTAGACCATCCCGAACAATTGGAAACCATGCGCCAGCGTTTACGCCAGGTTAGGGGTGAAGCAGGAGCAGCCCAAAAATTAGCAAATATTGTGATTGAGGAATGCTTAAAAATCAAAACCTAGAAAAATGTTTTATTTTACCCATAGCTTTACAAATCAGTCAATAACCTGGCTTTGCGTAAAATAAATGTTAACACGGTTTCATTTTTAGCAACAATATCAGCCTGAATTTCCATACCGGGCTGTAAAGCATTTTTAGGATCATCTTTTAAATAAAATTTATTCGGTTGAATGGTGACTTCATAATAGGGAGGAATAGAATTAACTCCGGTATTTTGTGGGATAATCGCATCAGGAGAAATTCCGATAACCCTTCCTTCTAAAATCCCATAATCTGGGTAAGAATAAGCACTCACCCGCATTTGTGATTTTTGCCCTATTTTTACTTTACTAATATCCCCGGTAGAAACCTTAGCTTTAATCACTAAAGGAGTATTACTAGGGGCAATTTGGGCAACTTCTTCCCCTACACGAACGGTTTGATTAGGATTTCGCAAATTCAATTTGAGAATCACTCCAGATATCGGTGCAGAAACAACAGTTTTGTTAATTTCTCTTTGCACTTGTAATAATTCTTGCTGATCACCACTTAATTGTTTTTCCAGTTCACTTTTACGCTGTAATAAACTACTTTTTTCTTGATTTAAACGAGCTAAACTTCCTTCTCCCGTCGCTTTTTCCTGAGCCATTTTTTCCTGAGCCATGATCACTAATCCATCACTAGGATTAACAGTAGCCAAGGCAGCTTGTAATCGAGCTTTTGCTGATTCTACTGCTTTTGATTGGCGGGTAACAGATTGTTTTTGACTTTGTAATAATGCTTGGCGTTCTATTACTAATTCCCGTTGTTGTTCAACCGCAAGTTGGACTTCTTCTAATCGATCTTTGCCTAAGGCAGATTCTCCAACTTGTTGATAACGATCACTTTTTTTTTCAGCAATTTTTAAGGCTGATTCGCTACTCCGTAAAGAAGCTTCTGCCGCTTTAAGATCGCTTTGGGATTTTTGCCAGTCTTCTTCCGCTATTTGCACATTTGCTCTAGCTTCATTGATTTGAGCTTCTACGGTTAAACCCCGTTCTTGATGTTCTTTTCCCATCCTCAAATAATCAGCTTGTGCGCCAGAAATAGCTCGATTCATTTTTTCTGTTTCGGCGTCTAGTTGTAGATTTAAACTTTTTATTTGTTCTGAAATTTGTTGCAATTGTTGCAAATTTTGTAATTCATTTCCCTGAAGTTGAGATTCACGAGTGCTAAACCGAGAAGCATCTAGGGTTACTAATGCTTGTCCTTGAGTTACCGTTTGATTTTCCTTGATCTCAATTTTGGTAACAGTCCCCTCGGTGGGTGCTTGTACTAATTTTACCTCTCCGTTGGGGCGCACCATTGCGGTCGCCTTGACGGTCACGGGTAAGGGAGTAAAAGCAGATACGGTGAAAGCGATCGCTACTGTCCCCACTAAAAATAGGCCGCCAAAAATTGTCCAGCCACTGACAGGGGGCAAAAATTCATCCTCTTGATGGACGGGGAGAAAATCGGGGTTGGGATTTTTTAGCATAATCACAGATCTTGGTCAATTCCATTATTATCTACTAACTGTCAACACCTTTTAATAATTAAAATGATGACTTCCGAAGCGAGGATTTTTTGGTATTTTTGCCAGTTATTCTGAAGTTGTAACGGTAATCGAGAAATATCATCCTGTACTTCTTTAACCATTTGCACAAGATAAGAATTTTTAGCTTTGCCCATTATTAACCCACGGTTTTAATTCATCTTCATCAATTTCTGAGTTGGCTTCTATTATAGTTATCAATTGGCTAGGATTTTCTAACTGTGGCAATCTTTCCATAGCTAAAGTTTCGGCTGACCAAGTTTGAGAGTTATCTTCTAAGATAATAATTACC
>DATNRE010000183.1:0-13055 GCA_036703685.1 Candidatus Obscuribacterales bacterium | reverse complement strand
TGCCCTTTAGACGTCAGGAATTCTCTATATTTGAGTGGGGGCCATTTTCACCGATAGGGGGACTGTTTTTTTTTCGGGTCAGTAGTTGATAATAATAGTGATTGAAGTTTCAGGTTAGAAAAACTGTGTTTTTAAGTATTGTCATTCCTACCTATAATCGTTTACCGATTTTACAAAAGTGTTTAAAAGCCTTAGAACAGCAACAATATGATCATATTATTACTAACTATGAGGTGGTTTTAGTTGATGATGGTTCAACGGATGGCACCTTAAATTGGTTAGAGGAAAATCAGTTAGAATTTCCCCATGTTCGGCTATTTTGTCAATCCCATCAAGGGCCAGCCGCAGCCAGAAATTTAGGGATAGAAAAGGCTCTGGGAGAAACTATTATTTTTATTGATAGTGATTTAGTCGTAACAGAAACGTTTTTACAATCCCATGCTAATAGTTTAGTTGAAGCTTATCAAACTTCAGATCAAGTTTTTACCTATGGTCGGGTAATTAATACTTGTAATTTTGATGATCCGACTTCTGAACCTTATAAAATTACTGATTTTTCGGCGGCTTATTTTGCCACAGGAAATGTCGCGATCGCTCGTCATTGGTTAATAGAAGCGGGATTATTTGATTCTCAATTTCAACAATATGGCTGGGAAGATTTAGAATTAGGAGTTAGGTTAAAGAAATTAGGATTAAAACTCATTAAATGCCCTGATGCGGTGGGTTATCATTGGCATCCGGCGTTTAGTTTAGAACAATTACCGAAATTAATAGATCGAGAAATTCAACGGGGGAGAATGGGAGTTTTATTTTATCAAAAACATCCTTCTTTTGAAGTTAAAATGATGATTCAAATGACAATATTACATCAAATATTATGGGGTTTATTGTCTTTGGGAGGACAGTTAAACGAAAAAACAATGGCAGGGTTTTTACAATATTTAATTAATCAAGGAAAATCACAATTAGCTTTAGAAATTGCTCGAATATTTCTAAATTGGTATAATGTAAAAGCGGTTTATTCAGCTTATAATGAGTTAAAATATAGAGAAACATAAACTATAGAAATCCGCGGCTTAGATGTAATATTTTATCGTAGGGGTTGGGTATTCTAACCCTCTTGGCGCATGGGTTTACAGAAACATCCCCTACAGGTTTCTATCAATTTATAAACTCGATTCTGAATCTGGAGCAATTTCTAACCCGGGTATTTGTCGAATTTGCCGCTGCTCTTTAACTAAATCCGATAAAGAATCAATATTAACTCCAATGCGATGACAAGCGGTTTGCAGTGCGTCCATAAATTTGTCTATATCATCCCCATAACCCGCGAGTTGAGCCGCATTTTCCACACCTTGTTTAGCATTAGCTTTCGCACAATCAATTAATTCTAGGTCGGTCAGAGGTTTTGATTTACTCATTGTTATAATCTTATCAATACAGTTAATCTATTTTACCTTAACTCCCTAAATTTTAATTAAAAATATAGCAATATTCCCTATTCCCTGTTCCCTGTTCCCTGTTCCCTATTCCCTCATAACAGCATCTTCAAATTTATATCCCACCCCCGTCACAGTTTTAACAAAAGTAGGATGGGAGGGGTCAGGTTCAATTTTTTTGCGCAGTCTAGCAACATGGGTATCCACAACCCTTTCATCACCAAAAAAGTCATCTCCCCAAAGTTTATCTATTAGTTGGGTACGACTCCAAACCCGACCCGGATAACTCAGAAAAGTTGATAATAAATTAAATTCTAAAGTGGTTAAATCCAAGGTTTCTGTGTCCCCTGACTCTAATTGATAGCTGGCTATTCTTTGGTCTAAATCCACTAAAAAATGTTGGGTTTGATACACTTGATTCGGTTGACCGCCTTGGCGCAAACTCCGTCTTAATAGTGCTCTAACTCTAGCCACTAATTCCCTAGGACTAAAGGGTTTAACAAAATAATCATCCGCCCCGGTAGACAAACCAATAATCCGATCTAGTTCTTCCCCTTTAGCCGTTAACATTAAAATATAAGGGTCTTTTTGCCCGGGTTTTTGACGAATTCTTGCACAAACTTCTAAGCCATCTAACCCCGGAATCATTAAATCTAAAATAATTAAATCCGGTTGTAATTCTTGAAATTTTTGTAACGCAGCCAACCCATTATTAGAAATCTGGCAAGAAAATCCCTCGGCTTCTAAAGTATGCTGAATTAAACGAGCGATTTCGGGTTCATCCTCAACAATTAAAATATCCATAAATTAGAATTAAATGGCAATTTGTTCAGGACATTCCAGATGTAAATTGCGATCGCCAAAGGGAGCATCGACAAAATTACAATGATGGGGGCGATCGCTATTCGGATAACGATTAGCCTGAAAAAAACGACAAGTCACACACATTTTTGAGATCGGAATTTGACCAGATTCTTGCAACTTCAGAATCATTTTAATCAATCCGCGCAAAAAAACCGTCTGTTCCAGTTCAGAAAGTTCTCCCACCGCATCTAAAAATAGATCAGACCAACAAGAGGTTTCTGCTGCGGTGCTTTTGCCTTTCGGAGTGAGGGTAATGGCGATCGCCCGTCCATCCTGGGGAGATCGGATTTTTTGCACCAAACCTTTTTCGGACAACACCCGCACCGCATCACTGGCCGTTGCCGGGGTGACAGCTAAACCTTTTGCCACCGCAGATAAACGCATTCCTTCAGACCCGTTTGCCTCTAATAACGATAGAATTTGGGCTTGGGTGGGCGAGAGTCCCTGTTGTCCTGCATCCTGCCAAGATTGACTTTTTAGGGCCAGGCTGACCTTAGAAAGCCCGATCAGAATCCGTTCTGCGGTTGAGTCTTGATCAAAATCCGAAGAATTCATAGACTCATCTTTACTCATAGGGGTTAGCCATCATATAACCAATGTCTGGGGTAGGTGCGCCCGGGTGCTGTGTGATTAAACACAAAAGTCCAACAAAACAATAATAGCTGTTCCCTAACCCTATAGTTTTAAAACTTCCGGGGGATAATCTGCACCCTCTAACATCACGGTTGTAATCACCGTATAAGCATCAACCCATGCTTGTTTGACCTCGGGAGTCCACCCATCGCCCGCTAATCCGGCTAGGGTTTTGAGCAGGGAGTTCCCGACTAGGGGATAATGGTGGGGGAGCACACCATATTTAACATGACGAGTCCCCAAGCCTTTGAGGGTTTGTTCCAAAAGTTCGGAGTTACAAAGATTCTCGACCACGAACTTCAATGACCCAAACAGATGATCTCCTTGCTGATCCATCTGTGTATGGGCAAATAGGGGCTTGACTTCTGGATAATCGCCTAAAAGATTGGTGTAGAAAGCCATCTTGAAATCTTGCTCTCGATCTTCTATCAGTTGGAAACTCGTCTGTAAAACCTCAACATTTAACGTCATGTCAGTCAATAGAGTATTAGTTAGGAGTCCTAATAATTAGGATTCCTAACTAATATCATGGTCTCCCCAACCTGTCAACCCCTACTGGCATTTGACAAGAAAGGGGTCTAATGTCTATTCAAACCCAGTACAGGACTTAATCTGTTAAACTGAGAAAACCTAAAATCTGAAGTTAATCCCAACCCGACAATGCAAGAATTTTTTCAAAACGTTTCTCGCTATCCCCGTTATTTTATTACCTTTACCCTAGGAATTTTCTTTTTCCTATTTGAACGTCTCAAACCCCTTTTAAATCGCCCGGTCACTGCAACTGCATTAGTAATTTTACTATTTAGTGTTTTTGCCTTTACCTTTTTTACCTTAAAGGCAATGTTAGGATTAAACCCCGTTTAAAAAAAAGGGAGGGAAATTAAAACCTTCCCTTTTTTTTGTTTAAATTTAAACTAACTTGTTTCTTGCAATTCATCCAAACG
Organism: Candidatus Obscuribacterales bacterium; assembly: GCA_036703685.1. Taxonomy (GTDB): domain Bacteria; phylum Cyanobacteriota; class Cyanobacteriia; order Cyanobacteriales; family Microcoleaceae; genus Planktothrix. Next base: position 9,175 of record DATNRE010000183.1, on the reverse strand, counting down.
GGCTAACACTTCCTGACTATGAATAGCGGGATTAACCCCTAAAAATATTTCCCTTAAAATCCCATCAGAATCGATAATAAAAGTATGACGCATGGAGATAAAATTAATCCATGAACCATAATCTTTACTCACTTTTCCATCAACATCAGCCAGTAAGGGAAATTTTAAACCTTCCGAATCACAGAACTCAGCATGGGATTGAATATCATCAGCACTTACCCCTAAAATTTGGGTATTTTTTGCTAAATATTTCGGTAAATCCTGTTGAAAACGACGAGCTTCTAAAGTACATCCAGAAGTAAAATCTTTAGGATAAAAATAGAGAACAACCCATTTTCCTTGATAATCAGATAAAGAAATTTTTCCCTCTCCACTATTAGTGGGTAAGGTAAAATTAGGAGCGGGTTGATTCAATGGGGGCAGTTTTCCCCCCAACGCCCAAGCGGGTGAATTTAGGTTAAAGCTAAACACCACCAAACCCAGAGATAACAAAAAACTCAGAAATAAACGACGGGACATCATTATTGAGGATAATCACAACTTTTGATCCAGTTTACCTAATCTTAGGAATAACAGGAACTTAAATTTGAAGTGGGGTGTCTGAATATTGGCAATATTTTATCCTAATTGTCATATTGATTGTAAAATATCAAGAGAAAATTAGGTTAATTTAAGACCATCTAACTCATTATTTTATTATGGCTGATCTACCTCAAATTAATAGTGCTGCTACCGTAATTATGGTAGTTGAAGGATTACCGATTACCATTCAAGTTGATGGTGCAAATGCCCCGATAACGGCGGGAAATTTCGTTGATTTAGTTGAACGAAATGTTTATGATAACACCCTATTTCATCGCGTTGTTATTGACCCCAATCCCTTTGTGGCTCAAGGAGGCGACCCCCAAAGTAAAGATCCTAATATTGATCCTAATGTGTTAGGAAGTGGCGGTTTTATTGACCCAGCTACGGGTCAAGTCCGAAATATTCCCTTAGAAATTAAACCCCAAGGCGCCACCGAACCCCTTTATAGTCAAACCTTTCAACAAGCAGGAATTACCGTTCCTCCGGTGTTAAGTAATGTCGTCGGTTCCATTGCCATGGCGCGGTCTAGTTCTGGAACCGATACGGCTTCCTCCCAATTCTATTTTAATTTAGCGGATAATTCCACCAACTTAGACGGGAATTATGCGGTTTTTGGTACGGTAACTCAAGGGTTTGAAATTGTTAATCAAATTCGAGTCGGGAATGTAATTTGGGATGCCGCCGTTGTCGATGGAATTATTCCCAGTCGGGTTTCTGGAATTATTTCAGATCCTAATATATTGAATGGATTTATTAATACCATCAATCGTGCTAGTTTGCCTTTAAGTTATGCCTATCCTCGTAATTTAGATGCCGATAATGTCATAACCCTGACCCCTGATATTACCCAAAATAATCCTCGTGGATTATTAGCTGGAGGTGGAAATGATCGGGTTACGGGTTCCATCGGAAATGATGTCATTAATGGGAATCAAGGGAATGATTCTTTAGATGGAAATGACGGCAATGATTATCTTTTGGGAGGAAAAGATAATGATAGTATTACTGGCGGACAGGGCAATGATATTTTAAATGGAAATCGGGAGAATGATACTATCTTTGGAGGAGCGGGTTCAGACTTTATTCGCGGTGGACAAGGGAATGATAGTTTGAATGGCAATGATGGCAATGATTTCCTAATTGGAGATTTAGGAACAGATATTTTAACCGGAGGTGGCGGGGCTGATATTTTCATGTTACGAGGGGATGAAGCCGCCACGGTTTCTGATATCAATTTAGCCGATATTATTACGGATTTTAATGTCAGCGAAGGCGATAAAATTCATGTCCTTGACACAATTCCTCTGGCTAATTTAAGTTTTACTTCCTCTGGGAATGACACTATTATTCGAGTTGCAAATTCAGGAATTTTAGGAGTTGTTAAAAACGTCCAACCCAGTGTTGTTCAAACGGCCACGGTTATCACATCACCGACGGATTTAGCCCTAACTATTGGTTAATGGTTTTTGATTGTTGTTGCGCTTTAGCGCTCTTATTAGGTGTGCTGAAGCACAACAACATGGTTTTTGATTGTTGTTGCGCTTTAGCGCTCTTACTAGGTGTGCTGAAGCACAACAACGAGATTATTTATAGTAATAATAGCCCCCTACTATTCCCATTCTCTTTGATCCAAATTGGGAGTTAAGGGTTGATTTTGACTATCTCCCAATCCCGTAGAATTTCCTATGATAATAATAAAAAAAAATAATGCCAAAACTAACCATCCCAACGTCCCCCAGTCCGGGGGTTTTGGGGGCGGTGGCGGGGGTTTATCCACCGGTGGTTTAGGTTTGGGTGCATCGCTTTGAGACATAAAATCAACCTACAAAATTAGTGTTGATAAATTCTTTTTGTCTTTGTGGTTAAATAAAAACTCAAATCTATTATTTTAACGGTAATGTTTTCACCGTCAAAACTTGAGGAGCAGAAGCATCAGGAGGATAGAGAAAATCAACTTTAACGGGTCGAGTTTCTTGTGGTTTTAGAGTTAATTGTACTAACGCTTCTCCCTGTTGTCCCCGTCTTTGAACTAAATGAACATAGCGAGTTTGGGATTTTCCCTGATCATCTTCATAACTTAACCTAACAGTCCCTCGGAAGAAAACTTGAGGGGCTGGAGGGTCAAAAAACCTTAATCCTGGTTGGGATAATTTGTCTTCTTTGATCGGAGTTTGTATGGTTAAAATAACTTTTTGAGGTTGACTTTTAGGGTTATAAAGGGGTAAAATTAAGTTATATTCTATCCCATAATTTCCGTGGGCTTGATAGGAAGTATCGGGATATCTAACCACTAAAGGAGCACTTTGAATTTGATTAGTTCCTAACTGTCCTCTGGGCAAAGTTGCGATCGGATAAGAAAAGGCTTCTCCCGGTTCAGGAATCGTTAAAATAGAACGGTTTGGATCAACAATATTAGCATTCCAACGTGAACCTAATGCCACTCCCGCCACCCGTCCATAGATAATTTGCTCGGGATTTGTATTAGGAGAAGTGGGGGTACGATCTCTAGGTGTAACTAACATTCCTTGCTGTAATAATTGTTCCCATTCTGTGAGAGTCGGTGCAATTTCCGTCTTGTTTTTTTGCCCCGTTGCATATTTAGCTAAACTCGCAATATAAACCTTGCCATCACTCTCTAAACGCATTAAAGTAGACCGACCATTTAAAGGAGGTTCTAAATCTTTAACCGGAATGGGAGCATTTAATAATAGACGACTACTTTGGGGCGGAATTATAATTTTTTCCACAAATTCAGGTTGTCGTTTTCCCCGTAAAATATCATTCATGACCCGACTTCCTGGCCCCGCAAAAATATTACCTGCTGAATTATCTAAAACCGCATCCAGGGGAATAAAAGGAGCATCAGGTTGACTTAAATAACTGGCGGCTTCTAAAATATTAATTGTAACGGGTTGATTACCCGGATTATGGGCTAATATGCCTAAATAAAGGGTTCTTAAATCATTTTCTTGGGGTGGTCTAGCAACATGATGGGCAAAAATATCAAATTTGCCTTGAAAGGGAAAATTTAAGTGGGCTGCGGGCTGGTTTTTATTGGTTTTAGGAAAGGTAGAAAGTAAAATTCCTTCGTTTAAAATGAGTTCGGGACTGTTACTATTAAACACCGGAATTTGATCTAACTCTCCGGGCAAGGGTCGCACCTGCTGCGGTTGTACAATTTCATTCACCGGAGGGGCGGCTTGAGCAAATAGGGCTAAACTCAGAAATAAGGGTAAGATCATTGATATCAGATTGAATGGTTTTGAGCCTATACAAAAGAATATCCTACCTTTCACAATGGAAATGTAGGATATTGGCTCCAAACTAGGTTATCATCTAACCTGAAATTTCAAGAATATTTCGTTAAACTCCTCGGGTGGGATTCGAACCTACGACCAATCGGTTAACAGCCGACCGCTCTACCACTGAGCTACCGAGGAACGTTGTGTCTCTCTTTTAGCCACAGTTACTAATAGTAGCGCTAGATCCTGAATTTTTGCAAGCTTTTTTGAAAAAAATTTTTTTGACTTTTGTTGCAAAAGCTGAAACCTCCTTGATACCGTAATTACAACCCCATTCTTAACTGAGCCAAACGATTTTGAGCCTCCGGGTCTAAGGAATGAGCCAAAAAACGGCTCGATGAGGGCTTCCGGGGTTGATGACGACGCTGACGACGCTGGGTAGTGGCTTCTACCGCTTTGGCCAACTGCTCGGCGGACATCCACTCCGCCCCATAGCCAGTGACGGTTAACTGTTGAGCGCGGTCTGAAGTCGCCACAATTAACCGACGTCGGGATAAGCGGAGTTGGCGACCTAAAGAAGCACAGAGTTTTTCAATATAGGTATCTGCGGTTTGCCCAAAACCGGTATAATGAATCGACACATTGCGAGTAATGGTTTCGCTAACGCCGGGGGTATTTTGATAGTGAGCATCAAAGACCAGTCGGGCATCAAGTCCCTCAAAGGCGCTATAGTCCACTAAAGTCTCAATCAAGTGTCTCCGCGCTGTTTCCATGTCGTCAACATCGCGTTTCTGTCGCAATAGGGGCCAGATTCCAATTATGTTATAGCCGTCTACAAATAAGACAGCTTTACTGAGGGAGCTACTCATGGTTCAATTTTAAATAAACTTGCCTAGGTTGGACGACCCATCAAAAATCGCCCATAACCTATTTTTGTTTACATATTATCACAGAACTTTAAGGCAAGAGGACTTATGCAACGAACGCAGCGATCGCCCTGACCCCATGACTTTCTGTCCTTAAAACCGGATATTTGCTCGCAGTCCCGCAATAAAGGCATCATCGATAAAATTACGGGGAGGATCAATATATTGAAAATCAGCCGTGAGATAGAAGTAGGGAGTCACCCCATAACTGTAGTACACCTCGAATCCCTGTTCATCGCCAAACCGATTTTTTCTGGAATTTAGGGTGTCTTGCAGATCATTACTTAAGTCATAGTAGTAATACCCTAGGCCAAAACTATCTAACTCCCGTCCCCGGAATAGTCCCATCCCTCCAATGCCTGCGATCAGAGACTTCTGGACATAATTCGGATTCCCGTCGGAGATAGCCCCTTTGAAAAATAGGCCCCACCCCTGTCGGGGGTTACTCGGATTTAGATGCAATAGATGGGAGAATTGGAAGGCAACGCTATAAGCTCCCTGCTTTGTCGAAGGTTCTATCCCCGCCCTAAAACTCTCCGATATAGAACTAAAATCCGTTCCTGCTTTGGTGGTGTAGATGCCTGTAAGCGAAAAGCTGGTGGGACGTTGGGCAATTTGGGTGTTATAGGAGGTGGTGAGGGAAAAGGTTATCCCATTGCTAAACAGATCCCCTGGCCAGTAATCCCGAGTCCGATCATCGGGATCATAGACCCAAAAGGACAGATTGACCGGATCAAGTCTGACATTGGCGATCGCACCGATAAACACCGGTGGCACTAACCCACTGGGCGGAGCCGCAAAGATGGCATTCATAAATCGGCGGTTGCCCCATCCCCCAAAAAACAGATCGTTTTCTAGCAGATCGAGGGCATTGATTTTGCCGATCAGGAAGGAAGCCCGATCGCCCAAGCGTTGGGAAAAATAGAGAGATGTGGCGATCACCGTATTCGGGCTGTCTGAGGGAAACTCCATTGCCGTATTAGTCGGGAAAAAAGTATTCCCTAAAGCTCCAGGGAGATTGCCAAAGCGATACTCAATATGGGTATTCAGACTTCCTCCTTCCCAGAGTCCGAGTTTGGCGGTATCTAATTTTACAAAGCTATCCAGCCGACCGCCATATTTAAAGGGTTGATCTCCGGCACCGGATATTAGGCCCTGGTAAAACTGGGTGAATTCTAAGTCAAATGTCATCCCGTGATCGGCAAGGGTGCTGCGAAAACCGCCCCAATCCCCCGTCAGCTTGCCATTAAAAGGGTTTGCAGGTTGGGATTCTGGGGATTGAGCTTGATCTTCGGTCTCCGTTGGGTTGGCTTGAGCAGAAGGGGTCTCAAGGGTTGAATCCGTCCTATTTTCAACTAAGAGATCTTTCGCCTGAGTAGAAAAGACCCGGATCTCTGATAATGAGAGAATGGCTTGCTGATCGGTGAATAATGTTGAATATTCGGGTAATTGCTGAGGATTAGAATTGATTTCCTCTGGAGGGGTAGGGATCGGCGATCGCTCATTAGCTCTAACCGGGAAGGGTGCGATCGCGATTGATAAGGTCAACAGACCACCAACCAAAAGTTTACTAGCATCATTGCCTGTAGCTCTAAAGAAGACTAGGGCATAGGATGGGATAGTGTTCATTACTATAGCAGGGAACAGGGAACGGGAAACACCGGAGGAAAAGACAGAAACAAGTCTAGCTTTGCTGCATCGCTCTTTGTCCTAATAGGTCTGGCGACTGCTATACCTTAATTTTTAAATGAAGTTAAACCTTATTTAAAAAATATACTCCCAGGTTGACATCCGGGGATATCAACCTGGTTTCTTAACAATAACTAGACCCGAAAGTATAGATTTTTCAGGTTGGGGTTTATTCAATCAAAATTTTAGTATAAAGTCCCGCCCACGGTTTCCTCCCTTAAAATCACCGACTGTGACATCATTCCTCCCGATAAATTTCGGGCTTTAAATCCGTTTTGTATCAGAATCCGGGTTGCGTAGTAAGCACGCTGACCGGAGCGGCAAAAGACAAGGATCTCTTGATCCCGGGGGAGTTCGCCCAAACGAGAGCGGAGTTCAGGTAAGGGAATATTGACCGCGCCGGGTACATTTTCTATTTCAAGTTCTGCTGGATTACGGACATCGAGAAGCAAACCTGATTCTATATTATTCCAATGACTTAAAGGCATATCACCTCTGAGAACATCGGCGGCCACCATTCCCGCAAAGTTGACAGGAGCTTTAGCACTGCCAAACTGAGGTGCATAACAAAGCTCGGCTTCTTCTAAGTCATAAATTGTCCCACCCATCTGAATCGCCATGGCAATAGCATCAATCCGCTTATCCACCCCGTCCAAACCGAGGGCTTGCGCTCCCAGTATCCGGCCATCGGATTTACGGAAAATCACTTTCATCGCCAGCATTTTCGCACCGGGATAATATCCGGCGTGGGAGTTGGGATAGATATAGATTTTTTCAAAATCCGTATCTCCGAGTCGGGTTAGGACTTTTTCACTAACACCCGTCCAGGCGATCGCACCTCCAAACAAGCCAATGATCGCAGTGCCTTGAGTTCCTCGGAAACGGGAGTTACGTCCAGCAATGACATCGGCGGCAATTCTACCTTGACGATTCGCGGGGCCAGCCAGAGCATAGAGAGCCCATTGCCCGGTAACAAAATCTTTAACCTCGATCGCATCCCCAACGGCGAAAATATCGGGTTTGCTAGTCCGCATTTGGTCATCAACCCGGATGCCGCCTCGCTCGCCAATTTCTAGTCCTGCCTGTTTCGCCAGATCCGTTTCGGGTTTTACCCCAATTCCCAGGATGACAATATCTGCGGGATAGGTCTTACCGGATTTCGTGAGAACTTCTAAGGAACCATTGGCAGCTTGTTGAAATCCGGTCAAACCGTCATTCAGGGAGATGCGAAGACCGTGTTTTTCTAGGTAGCGTTCGCCAAAACGGGCCATTTCCTGATCGATGGGAGTCAGGATTTGATTACCCCTCTGGATTAGGGTCACTTCCAGTCCCAGATGAATCAGGTTTTCGGCCATCTCTAGTCCGATAAAGCCACCACCAACGACCACGGCCCGCTTTGTCCGTTTAACTGTCTGAAATCCCGAATAGGTGTCCATTCCACAGGGCTCCGTTGTACCCTGTTCAATCCAGGTGCGGATGTTGCGGGCATCGGGTACAGTCCTGACAGAAAAAATACCCGGAAGATCAATTCCGGGCACTGGGGGACGAATCGGAGCAGCCCCGGGTGAGAGCACCAATTTGTCGTAGGATTCGGTGGTAACTTCACCCGTGGCAACATTGCGCAAATCTACGGTTTTATTTTCCGGTGAAATGGCGATCGCCTCGCAGCGTGTCCGCACATCAATGGCAAACTGGTTTCGGAATGTGCTTTCATCGGCGACTAATAGACTGGACTCTTTTTCAATCAATCCCCCGACATGGTAGGGGAGCCCACAATTGGCGTAGGAAACATAGGGGCCGCGTTCTACCATGATGATTTCCGCCGTTTCATCTAATCGGCGCAGACGAGCCGCACAGGATGCTCCCCCAGCCACTCCACCCACAATGACGACTTTCATTGATTTATTCTCACTTAACTTTATTTTTACCTATTGATTATCCCTCTATTTTGCAGGAGTGAACATTTTGCCTGGTGTTATTTTGCAGTTAGCTTAGGTTTGATCCGGTTGCTAATGTACCACTGGTGTCAGTTCTGGGTTATTTCTGGGTTATTACCCCACGCGGTATTGAGAAAAGTACATTTCACCGATACGATAGGATCATGGCTACTATCGATATCCAAGGAGTTAAACACAGTTACGAATTGACGCCACCAACCTCATCGGGTGACGTCCTGGTGTTTATTCATGGGTGGCTACTGAGTCGTCACTATTGGCAACCCGTCATCGACCTGTTAGCGCCCGAATATCAATGTTTATCCTACGATTTACGGGGATTTGGCAATTCTCAATTATTGGCGGGAAGCCCATCACACGCCATCTATACCCCTATTTCCTACGCTGAAGATTTAGCGATTCTATTACAAACCCTGAATATTGAAAAGGCCTGGTTAGTCGGTCATTCCCTGGGGGGGACTATTGCCCTTTTAGCCGCAGATAAACTCTCGGAACAGGTGAAGGGTGTTATCTGTATCAACGCCGGGGGAGGAATTTACCTCAAGGAAGAATTTGAAAAATTTCGTTCCGTGGGAGAAAAAATTGTGAAATTCCGCCCCCGATGGTTATGTTATTTACCCCTGTTGGATTTAATCTTTACCCGCGCCCAGGTCGCCTGTCCTATCAGCCAACGGTGGGGACGCCAAAGATTAATCGATTTTGTCATCGCTTGTCCTGAAGCTGCATTAGGGGCGTTATTAGATTCAGGACAAGCGATGACAAAATCGATTAATCTTTG
>DATNRE010000182.1:0-3127 GCA_036703685.1 Candidatus Obscuribacterales bacterium | reverse complement strand
TGATAAATTCTAATTACAGAGACGGACAGTTAATACATTATTAACTCTTAAACTGATAACTGATAACTGATAACTGATAACTGATAACTGATAACTGATAACTGATTATTGCGGTAAACAACGCAGGATTTTAGGAAGTTTCATTGTGAAGGTAGACCCTTTTCCCAACTCACTCGTAACCGATAAATCTCCTCCCATCATTTGGCATAATTTTTGAGTAATAGTTAACCCTAAACCCGTACCTCCATAACGACGAGTTGTAGTTTCATCCGCTTGAGTAAAGGGACTAAAAACCGTTGCTAACTGTTTAGGACTCATGCCAATTCCCGTATCTATCACCTGAAAAATAATCACCGTTGAACAGGTTTTTGGCACATCAGGAAGACAACAAGCACTATTAACCAATTCTTCATTCACCGTCAGCAATTCCGGCTCTAGCATCCCATCTATATTTAGATTAACCTCGTCTTCTCCTTCTTGCCAAACTTTTAAAATTACTTTACCCTGTTCTGTGAATTTGCAAGCATTACTCAGGAGATTTAATAAACATTGACGAACTTTAGTTAAATCAGTGTGCATAAAATCAACATCTTCTGCGACCTCTATGATAAACTGATCAGAATTCTTATCCGCCGCCGGATTAACTGTAGTTTCCACTTCCCACAGTAAGGTAGAAACTTTGAAGGTTTCTAAATGAAAATTCATTCGACCGGCTTCAATTTTAGAGAAATCTAAAATTTCGCTAATTAAAGTTAATAAATGTTGTCCCGCCACATGAATATTTTTTAAATCGATTACAAATTCATCTTGATTTAAAACCTGGGCATCTTCAATTAATAATTCACTATAACCCAAAATGGCATTTAAAGGCGTCCTAAGTTCGTGGCTCATATTCGCTAAAAACAAACTTTTAGCATGGTTAGCGGTTTCGGCGGCTTCCTTCGCCATTTTCAATTCTTCCGCCTGTTTACGCTCCGTAATATCATTTGCCATCATCAATAAACAACCAATTCCCCCTAAATCAATTAATTCAATAGAAACTAACCAATTTCTAATTATTCCTGATTTTTGCCGAATTTTTAACTCAATATTACCTATTTGATTTTGACCTTTTAATTGTTTTTTAAGTTGCAGATGTTGTTGACAGTCAACCCACAAATTCAGTTGTTCTGGGGTGTGATTCAGTACCTGCTCTCTCTCCCAACCAATTTGACGTAAAAAACTATCATTAACATCTAAAAATAGTTCATCTACCAGAGTCATAATACTAATTCCAATCGGACTAGCACTAAAGGTTTTTGAAAATCTTTCTTCACTCGCTCGTAAAGCAATTTCTGCCTTTTTCCGGTCTGTAATATCTTGAATTGTGCTAGTAATGTGACTCCCGGTAATTACCGCCTGTTCCAAAACAATCCGCTCCTCCCCGGAGACTAATTTCAACCGATAATCAATACAATAGGGTTTTTGTTGAAATAGGGCTTGATCCAAATAACTTTGGACATAACTACGATCTTCAGGATGAACAAATTCCAAAAATTGAGGAAAACTTGGTTTGACATATTTAGCCGTTGTGTCCAAAATCCGATAGAGTTCATCCGACCAAAATAATTCATAGGTGCTAATTTTCAGATCCCAATGACCTAACTTAGCAATTCGTTGAGCATTGGCTAAACTGGTTTCACTATTTCTCAGGCGAGTTTCCGCCTGTTGACGTTCTGTCACCGTGGCGGCTAAAACTAACCCGGTAATTGCCATAATCAGAATAAAGGCTTGTAGAGAAAAAATTTGAGGGGTGTCCGTACTGCGACTCATAAACGGCCCACTCCCCCGCAACACTCCCCAAACCGCAAAACTAGCCGTGATCAAATGACCAATGGCCGTTCCCCGTTGACCAAATCGCAGGGAGGCCCAAACAAAAAACGGAAAGGGCAGATATTCCAGGGGAAAACCAATAAATGCCGACCGAGTTCGAGAACAAAATACAAACCAATTTAAGCCTAATAACAGGAATAACCAAAGCCAAACCTCCAACTGACGCCACAAAAACTCCTGGGGAGGACGTTCAGTTAGGCCTAACCGAGTGGTACCAAGGGATAAGCTGTGGGACAAGGCGTTAAGAAAAGACCGCACCGGGGAGGTAGGAGTTTGACAGCGATAATAATACCTTTGGAATTCGCTACCCCAGCTTAATAATACTGGGGTCAGAACTAATACCCCAGTAGCACTTCCTAACCACCCACCAATCCAAATTTCGATAAAATTTTCCCAAGGTAGCCAACCACTCAAACCAGCGATCATGAGGGTAAGAGTCGGATTAATTAGGGTAGCAATTATTCCCGCTAAAATAATTAATCCCAGGACATCTTTCTGGCGTTTGAGTTGGGGAGAAAAGTCAAGACGATGGAGTAATTTACTCACTAAACAGGCTTGTAAGGTCACACCAAAACTAGACAAGACCACGACAAACAGAGGCATTTGGTCAATGGTAATTAGGGAAAAAAACGCCCCCAGGGTAATTGCTGGCCAATATTGATAACCACATAACAGAATAATTCCTTGGGCGACCCCCGCATTCGGCCAGAATAGGGCTGGGGTGGAACCCAAGATTAAATATTCAACCGTTACCTTGCCAACTATCCAGTAGCATACTGCAATCAAACTAACTATAACTAAGTATCGGCTACTTTTGACCTGAGCGCGTTCAAGGAATTTCATTTGGGTTGTGAGTAAGCTGATCATAAATATCAGTGGTAGAGATTATTTTTGATCACCACTTCAATCTTAATTTCTGTATATGATTAACGGAGATTTTCCGTAAATATACGGATTGTTTGGGAAAATCCAGTTATTTAAAAACTACGATATCTATATTTCATCCTCAATGCTCCCTGAATCATTTTTATTTTAACAGATATAATCGGAGAAATATACCAATAGTTCACACTGGAAATTAGACACTTTTCTTGATTTTATTACTCTGCGATCAGAATTCATCATTCATGGTTGGAGGTTGAGCCGGGATAGAAGCAATAATCGCATCAATCACCTTACTCACCGGAATAATTTGTAATCCTAAATCAGCCGGACTCTGACCTTTGGGGATAATTGCCCGTTTAAATCCCAGTTT
>DATNRE010000181.1:0-12909 GCA_036703685.1 Candidatus Obscuribacterales bacterium | reverse complement strand
CTGCTTACCCCTTAAATAGCAATTTAACGGCATCGGAATTAGAGAGTTTAAATCAACCCTTATCCACCGATTGGGTTTTTGAAGATTGGGCAAAACTCAGAAAACTAGAAAAAAATCAGTCTGTTCTCGCAAAGGATTTAGATATTTTACTCAAAGATAGAGATATTTTACAAACGGATATTCAAGAATGGCAAGAACGTTTTCAAGATGCCGTTGAACGTTTAATTAAAACCGAAAATCTCCTAGGTGAAACTCAATTAAAACTCAGTGGTGTAGAAGTTAAAGCCGAGGAAGCTATCACCAAGTTAATCTCTACCGAAGAAGAATTAGGTAAAACTCAAGGAGAATTAGAAGGGTTTAAAATCCAATTTGAACAAGCGGTTGATAAACTCGTTAACACAGAAATAGAATTAGGTCAAACCCAGGGTAAATATCAAAATATAAATGCTCGATATCTTGATATAAATGCTCTATATCAAGATATCGAGACTAAATATATATCTTTATATGCCAAATATCAAGAAATATTAGCTCGATGTGTGGAATCAGAAACCGCCCTAGAAAAAACGGAATTTAAACTACAAGTCACCAGTATTCAATATCAAGATGGACTGACTAAACTCCTAACCTTAGAAGACGAATTAGGTCGCACCCAACTTAAATTATTCGGAGCAGAATCTCAATTTGAACAAGCCTTAAATAAAATATTTAGTTTAGAAGATGAACTGGGTAAAGCCCAGGGAGAAATTATCGCCATGCGGTCTTCCAAATTTTGGAAATTGCGAAGCAAATGGCTCGGGGCTAAACGACGGTTAAAACAATTTCGCCGTCGATTTATTTACTCCCTGGATTTTCCTCTCAATTGGGAATTAATAGGGTTTACCGAGAAATTTTTGAATATTTCCGGCTGGTGTTTTCATACGGGAAATCAAGAATTAAAAGCAGTAAGAGCCAGAATAGGAACGGATATTTTCACCGGAGAATATGGCATTGAACGTCAAGATGTGGCGGAGATTCATGGGGCCTATTCCCAAGCAAAATCATCAGGATTTTATCTGCAAATTCGCGTCCCTCAAGGCAATTCTTTAGTAGAATTAGAAGCCCAAGATAGTAAGGGAAAATGGACGGTATTTGCCCGTTATCCCTTAACGGTTTCGAGTTTGAGAGCGTCCTTTGATGTGCCCTCACAGTGGGAACAAAGACAGGGACAAATTCTATTTGCGGGTTGGTGTTGCCATCCAACTCAGCGAATTACACAGTTAAAATTAATCTACGGTAATCAATGGGTGATTTGTGCTTACGGGTTACGTCGTGTGGATGTGGGACAGGTTTTTCCTAAGTGGATAGGAAGTGCCGAAAGTGGATTTGAAGCCTTAATTGATTTGACCTCGGGAACTTGGGAAATTAGTTTAGAAGCCCATTTAGAAAATGGCGAAATTCTGATTTATAACTGTCCTCAAACTCTCCAAATTTATCGTTATGGACTGTTAGAAAAAAGCACCGCCAAAGTCAAACAAGTTTCTCGTTATACCGCAGCCATTCAAAAACGAATAGCAGAACGAAAACAACGTTTAGGGCGTCTTTTACCGATGCCTTGGGAAATTCCCGCAATTCTGCGGCAAATGAGCCTAATGTATCGGCAAACAACCGTTCCTCAAGGAGATTTTTTACCCCCCCAAGGCTTTGAATTACTGCAACCGATTGAACCCTATCAAGCCTGGTTAGCGGCTAATCAATGGACAGAACGTAGTTTAGAATCTTTAAAAACTCGATTAACAGTTTATTCCCCGGAAATACTGCCTAAAATTTCCGTGGTTATGCCCGTGTATAACCCCCCGATTGAATTTTTAGAAAAAGCCATTCAAAGTGTTATTAATCAAGTTTATCCCCATTGGGAACTCTGTATTGCGGATGATTGTAGTAGCGATAGCCAAGTCATCGAATTATTAACTGAATATTCAGCAAAAGATGCTCGAATTAAAGTCTATTTCCGTACCAAAAATGGCAATATTAGTGCGGCGACCAATAGTGCAGCTAGTCAAGCCACCGGGGAATTTATTGCCTTTTTAGATAACGACGACGAATTAACCCCCGATGCTTTAGGGGAAATGGCATTATATGTAATCCAATATCCCGAAACTGATTTTCTCTATTCCGACGATGATAAAATTGACCCCGAGGGCAAACGATTTGCCCCCCAATTTAAGCCCGATTGGTCGCCCCAACTGTTACTTTCCTATATGTATATGGGGCATTTGTTAGTAGTTAGACGAGGAATTTTTGAGAAATTAGGCGGATTTAGAATTGGATTTGAAGGGTCACAGGATTATGATTTTGCCCTACGAGCAACGGAAATTTCTCGCCAGATTGGTCACATTCCTTTAGTCCTCTACCATTGGCGCACCGCCCCCGGCTCAACGGCCGTTTCTGGAGCGGCAAAACCCGCGAGTTTTGATGCCGGAAAACAAGCGATTCAAGAAGCCTTAACCCGTCTTCAAAGTTCAGGAAAAGTTTATCAGCCGAATTGGGCTAGTGAATTAAATCTAGGAATTTTTTATCATCAATTCCCCGACCAGGGGCCGTCGGTAACTATTATTATTCCGACTAAAAATCAACTGAAATTACTCCAGGCCTGTGTCGAATCTATTCAGAAAACAACCTATCAAAATTATCAGGTTGTAATTATTGATAACGAAAGCGATGACCCCAAAACCCTAGAGTATTTAAAGAAAGTCGGCGACACGGAAAAAATATCGGTTTTAAAAATAGCCAATCAAGGAAAATTCAACTTTGCTGCGATTAATAATCGGGCGGTAGAACAGGTGAATACGGATTATGTATTATTCCTGAATAATGACACGGAGGTGATTAATTCCCATTGGTTAACTCAGATGATGGGTTATGCCCGTATCCGAGGCGTCGGGGCTGTGGGAGCGCGGTTAATTTATCCCGATGACCGAATTCAACACGCTGGAATACTGCATGGACTCCATCATGGTTTAGCGGGTCATGCTTTTAAATTAACCCATCGTCAAGATTTCGGTTATTTAGCCTATTCTAAAGTCGTAAGAAATTATTCGGCGGTGACGGCGGCTTGTTTATTAACACCTCGCAAATTGTTTTTAGATTTAGGGGGATTTAATCAAGTTGATTTTGCCGTTGCTTACAATGATGTGGATTATGGATATCGATTATTTGAACAGGGTTTTCAATCGGTTTATTGCCCGGAAGCGGAATTAATTCACCGAGAAGGAACCAGTCGAGGTTATAAAGATGACCCGAAAGAAGTGGCAAAATTCCGTCGCCAATATGCTAATAAAATTGATCCTTTTTATAATCCTCATTTATCCTTAGATAATGAATGGTTTCAAATTCAACCTCGACGCTATCAATTAAAATCAACGGTTAATTTTGCCCCGATTCCTAAAGTTTTAATGTGCAGTAATGCCTTAGAATATACGGGCGCGCCACTACATCAATTTGAAATTGCTGTTAAGTTAGCCGCCGAAGGAAAACTAGAACCGACGATTTTCTGTGTTGATGATGGGCCGTTACGCTATGCCTATGAACAGCAAGGAATTAGAGTTATTGTTCGGGAACATCCCCTGGCTAATGTTTATCAACAAGAAGCCTATAATACTGCCCTTGAAAGTTTAGCCAATGAACTGCAAATCGAACAATTTGATCTGGTTTATGCTAATACTTTAGAAACCTTTTTCATGGTCGATTGTGCCGAGAAAAAATCAATTCCTTGTGTGTGGAATGTCCATGAAAGTCAGGCTTGGCAAACCTATTTTAATGGACTGGGTTCAGAAATTGCAGCCCGGGCTTTAGAATGTTTTCAATTTCCCTATCGAGTGATTTTTGTTGCCGATGCAACCCGCAATCTTTATCACTCTTTAAATAGTCATCACAACTTTACGGTGATTCATAATGGTTTGGATATTCAACGGTTACTGAAAACATCGGAACAGCTAACTCGAATTGAAGCCAGAACCGCGTTATCCATAGCAGAAGATGAAATCGTTATTTTGTTACTGGGAACGGTTTGTGAACGCAAAGGACAGAAGGATTTACTCGAATCCTTACCCCTATTATCAACAGCATATCATCAAAAAATTCGTTGTTTTATTGTTGGCGATCGCCCCAGTATTTATAGCACCGAATTAGCTCAATTAAAAGCCCAACTTCCCGATACTTTAAAACAGCGATTAACCCTAGTTCCTGAAACTCCAGAAACCGCCCAATATTTCCTCGCTGCGGATATTTTTGTCTGTACCTCTCGGATTGAAAGTTATCCTAGGGTGATTATGGAAGCCATGGGATATAATCTACCAATTATTACTACTCCCGTATTTGGAATTCCTGAACAGGTGCGTCCTGAAATTAATGGTTTATTTTACACGCCCCACCAACCGGAAGAATTAGCAAAATGTCTAACATCGCTATTAGAAAACCCGGATTTAAGACAGGAATTTGCACAAAATTCCCAGTATGTTTTGGAGTCTCTCAATACCTTTGAAGAAATGACTCAAAGTTATTTAGAAATCTTCCAAGAAGCCTATTTTATTAATCCCTATCCCGCCTCTAATAACCTCTCTACACCTCCATCTGTTGAATCCTTAGAGATGCAGATAAACCCCCCTTCTCCGGTTACAATTTCCGCCGTCGAAGTCAATCATCCCGAGCCGGAAATTGCCGAACCTCAAGCCAAGAATTATTGGGAAACTAACCCCACTGCCGCCGCCAGTCAATGGGTTTCTAATCCCATTATTGCGGATACTATCCATCAACGAATGTCTGGAGGTCAAACCAAAAAATATTGGTTGCGGTGGTTAATTGAAGATTATTTTGCAGGCCAAAAGTTTAATCACCTGATTTCCTTGGGATGTGGGATTGGGAATCATGAAATTTTGATGGCAGAATTGGGATTTGCTCAACATATTGATGCCTTTGATTTTTCGGAATCCTCCTTAGAAATTGCGCGAAAAGATGCGGAAAAAGCTGGAGTTAAGGTTAATTTTTATCAGGAAGATTTTAATACCTTTAACCTAAATCCAGAGGTTAAATATGATGTGGCATTTTGTTCAGGTTCTCTGCATCACGTTCGGGAACTGGAACGATTTTTGGAAATGGTTCATAAGGCGTTACATCCCCAGGGATATTTTATTATCAATGAATATGTTGGGGCTAATTATTGCATTTACAATAAACGCCAGGTAGAACTGATTAATCGCCTATACCAATGTTTCCATAAATTAATTCGTTCTGGAATTATGGAAAACAAATTCATTAACCCTAGCATCCATCAAGTTTTTGCCACTGACCCCTCAGAAGCAGTTCGTTCTCAACTGATTTTACCCTTTATTGAGTATTATTTTGATATCGAAATTTTTCATCCGTTTGGGGGCGCAATTCTTCATCCTCTGTATCCTTTGTTAGATCATAATCAGTTTTTACCCGGTGATCCCAAAGGAGAAACCTTAATTAAACTTTTGTTGGAATTTGAACAAATATTAATGGAAATTCCCGGGGGTTTAGAATCGGATTTCTGTGTGTCTGTATTGCGTCCCAAACGCTTTTAAATCAGTTATCAGTCATCAGTTATTAGTTATTAGCTAACGAGTTATCAGTCAGGAATACACGCAAATTGGGGGATGTAACCCTAGATGTAGGGGTAATTCATGAATTACCCCTACCATGGATAGTTCCCTGTTCCCTACTATACTTTTTTGATAATTGTGATCAGTTCATTGCCATTATCAAAAATCTTTTCTAAAATCAAAGGGAACCCGAGTTGGTGTTTTAAGGTCAGGAGAAAATCCACAAAATCCGCAGATGTCCAGACATGAAAATGGATACTAAAATCCCGTCTCATTAATTCTTTAACCATCCATTTTGCTTTAGTTTCATCTGTTTCTTTTTCTACTAATTCAATCCATTCTTCATAATGATTTTGCCGAGACCATTCCGGGCCTTGTTGATAATCTTTTAATAAATGCTCAATAGAAGTGACCGGGCGATCGCAATCAAAACAAGTTCGTTTTTCAGGAACCGCTAAATACAAAATTCCGTCTTTTTTAATCACCCGTAATAAATTTTCAATCGTTAGGATCGGGTTTTGGCAATGTTCAATAAAATGATTTGCAATCACAAAATCCTGGGTTTCATTCTCAATTGTCCCGAGAAATTCACCATTATCGATAATATCAACAGGAACTAAATCAACATCTGCTAAATTAGGATAATGTTCTTTTAAATCAGGAACACTCATCCGATCCACATATTTAACCTGAGCGGATGTAGGAACTTCCAAGGGATGATTTAATGCCCCGACTTCAATGCCATTTCCCTGTAAATATCGGTTAGCAAAAAAACGGCGAAATGTATAAATTGGAGAAAGTGTTTCAGCATCAGCCGTGAGTGTCATAATTTAATCTCCTCAGCAGTTCATTCTTAATTAAGGTTCAATTTTATAACCGAAATCATTAACCCTTTAGAGTATAATCCTAAATTGAGTTGAAAATTTATTCCATTGTGTTCAGTTTCTACCTGGGCAGTGATCTTGATTTGCGCGGGCGGAAAATTCAACCTATAGAAAATCATAACCGTTGATGATTCAACTCTCAATCTGGAGGCCTATCACCGTTGATTCAACTAGCAAGGACAATCGATTCAAAACCGATCACCGCGCCCCAGTTTATCATTCTTGGGGTACAAAAGGGGGGAACTAATTCCCTCTATCAGTATCTATGTCAACACCCTCAAATTGTAGCCGCTACCCAAAAGGAAATTCATTTTTTCACCCTCAATTATCAGCAGGGTTTAGAGTGGTACAAATCCCAATTTTCCCCGGAAGCTGATGGAAAACACTTGATCACAGGGGAAGGTTCTCCCTATTATTTATTTCATCCCTTAGTCCCTCAACGAGTTTATGAATCTTTTCCGAAAACTCGGTTTATTGTATTATTGAGAAATCCAGTAGATCGGGCGATTTCCCATTATTATTGGGAAGTGAAATTGGGGTATGAATCTCTATCTTTAGAAAATGCGATCGCCCAAGAAACCCAACGACTAGAGGGGGAATCCGAAAAAATAGATGCAGATCCGACTTATTTTAGTTTTAACCATCAACATTATTCTTACCTTTCCAGGGGAATTTATATTGAGCAACTGCAAAGGTGGATGAAATTCTTTCCCCGGGAACAATTTTTGATTCTCAAGAGTGAAGATTTATATTGGGATTCGGAAAAAGTAGTAAATAAAGTTTTTAATTTTTTAGGACTACCGGATTATCAATTATTGAGTTATGATCAATACAATGCTAATAATTATCCCAATGTTAACCCCATTATTCGTCAGCAGTTAGAAACCTATTTTCAGCCTTACAATCAAAAATTGACGCAATTTTTAGGTCAAGATTGGAGTTGGGGAATCCCTGATTATCCTTATCAATCCACTCCTGAATTACTAAATTTTTCGGAAAATACCTATTCTCAATCTATCTTAAATTCGGTTAAAATCATGAAAAAAGTTGATTATGAATCCGCCTGGGATGACTATGCTAAAAATTGGCAAAGTGTCAGTTCTGAAGAAGTATATAGAGGTGATGAATGGATTGGATTTGCGGCTGGTGCAGCCACTTCCTTGGCTGAATATGAAGCCTTAATTGAAAACCAATTTATTGCTCCTTATATTCAGAAGCACCATCAGGTTTTAGAAATTGGTGTGGGAGGGGGAAAAACGGCGGCTTTGTTGCTGAAATATTGCGATCGCTTGGTCTGTGCTGATATTTCCAAAGAACTCCTAAATGCCACCCACAATCGTTTGGGGGATGAACGGGTTAGATATGTTAAATTAGATGGTTTAACCTTAGATGGAATTGTACCCCAATCGCTAGATGTTTGTTTTTGTTATGACACCATGGTACACATTGAACCCTGGGATATCTTTAACTATTTAACCCGAATTCCAGCTTTATTAAAAGGCGATCGCCTCTGCATTTTTCATCATACTAATCTATTAAGTGAATTGGGCTGGCAAAAATTCGTCCAAGATTGGGATAAAAACCTATTAGGAGGCCGACACGGAACCGCTTTTTCCTTAATGACTGATACCATTATGGAGAAATTTTTAACCCATCTTAACTATAAAATTATCCGAAAAGATAATCAATCTGTGCCCAGAGATTGCGTTTGGGTTTGTCAAGCACCCGAAGTGATCAGTTATCAGTGATCAGTTACCAGTTATCAGTTTAAGAGTTATCAGTTTAAGAGGTAACATTCCCTGTTCCCTGTTCCCCGTTCCCTGTTCCCTTTTCCTATGAAAGCATTATTTTTACACCCTAACTTTCCCGCCCAATACCGCCACATTATTACAACATTAGGTGCAGATCCCAATAATCAAATTGTATTTGGGACAAAAAACGAACGTCCCGAGTGGAGCATTCCCGGGGTCGAAAAAGCCCTATTTAATCCCAGTCGAGAAGCGAGTGCAGACACCCATCAATATGTTAGGGGTTTAGAAAGTGCCGTATTACAGGGACAAGCGGTCTTTAGAATGGCCGAACAACTCAAAGCCAAAGGATTTGTCCCCGATGTAATTTGCGGTCATTCCGGCTGGGGGCCGACTTTATTTGTTAAAGAAGCCTTTCCTAATATCCCATTATTATGTTATTTCGAGTGGTTCTATCATGCAGAAGGTTCAGACGCTGACTTCGATCCGGCCGATCCTTTAAGCATCGATGATAAAGCCCGAATTCGGGTAAAAAACACCCCCATTTTAATTGATTTATATTCCTGTGATTGGGGACTTTCGCCGACCCATTGGCAACAATCCCAATTTCCCCCGGAACTCCGAGAAAAAATTTCTGTCCTACACGACGGAGTAGATACCAGCTATTTTAAACCCAATCCCGGGGCTAAATTAGTGTTACCCAACTTGGATTTATCCGGTGTAGAGGAATTGGTAACTTATGTGGGGCGGGGAATGGAACCCTATCGGGGCTTTCCTGAATTCATAGAAGCCGTGGCCTATATTCAGGAACGTAGACCCAAATGCCATGTTGTAGTTGTGGGATCGGAACGAGTTTGTTATGGTAAACCTTTACCCAACGGCATGAGCTATAAGGACTATATGCTCAAGAAAGTCCCCTTGGATCTTTCCCGGATTCATTTCGTTGGGCCCCTAGCCTACGGCCAATATCTGCAAGTAATTCAGGCTTCAGATGTTCATATTTATTTAACCCGGCCTTTTGTTCTATCCTGGTCAATGATTGAATCCATGTCAACCGGTTGTTTAGTCCTGGGTTCAGATACCGCTCCCGTGCGGGAAGTGATTCAAGATGGGGTAAACGGTTTACTGGTGGATTTTTTCTCTCCCAAACAGATTGCGGATCGGGTTGATGAAGTGCTGGATCATCCTAATCGGATGGCTCAATTGCGAGTTAAAGCCCGGGAAACGGCCTTAGAACGTTATGATCTGAGCAAACTTCTATCAAAACATCTGCAACTGATTACCCAAGTCGCTAATCGTTCCCTGCCCGCCACCGTTGGCCGGGTTGAGTCGGGAATGGTTTTGCGATAGAGCGGGAACTTGATCGGAGTTCCGTTCGTCTCTAGGGAAGATATTCTGATTAGAAGATAAGGTCGGGTTAATGAGGAACATTTTTGTCTATAAACCCGTCTGACGGAGGTAAGCAAGTTAAGATAAAGTGCCTTTTATGATTTAAGAGTGATGGCTCCAAGACAAATTGAGGATGAAAATTTTCAATACATAATTGATAATAAAATCCAGCCATCGAAACCGCCATATCTATCAACTAGACAAGAATGATCACAAAGGACTAGACTTGCTGGAGATAAACAGGTTAAACTACTGCCGAACAAGTTATGGTGTTTGAAGCAGTGTCTGTCATCCCAACAGAGCTAATGACATTATTGCAGAGGAGTGAAATCAAATGGTAACAGCTTTAGGCGCAGGGCCACAGTTTTATGATCAGGACGTGGGCTTCGCCCCCAAACCCGATACTATTCGGGGTGAGGGAGGAAATGACACGATCTTTTCTTCCACCCTCGGTGGAAGTCTGATCGACGGTGGCGCTGATAATGACATTCTGCAATCGCGAGGCCCCGGCGACACAATTATCGGTAACGCGGGCAATGATTCCATTCGGTCTCAACAACTTCGCACGCTTCTGCTCGGTAATCAAGGTCGGGACACGCTCTCGGCAGATTTAACCGCCAGCTTATATGGGGGGGTAGACCGAGATTTTCTCATAGGTCAGTCTGCTAATAACTACCTCTTTGGCAACAAGGAAGAAGATACCCTGCTTGGCGGTATTCAGGGTGGAGATTTCCTCTATGGCGGTGCATCGGATGACCTCCTAGGATTTGTGGGTACCAACGGTCAAAGTAACCTCACAGGGGTTGCGGTGAGTGGAGCCGTCGGTGGCCTGAACCAAGGAAACAATTACGTTTCTGGGGATTTAGGCAGAGATAGTATTGTAGGGATTAACACTGGAGATACCCTCCTCGGTGGTGACGATAACGACTCCATCATTGGTGTAGGCAGTCTTAACTTCCTTCGTGGTGACAGTGGGAATGACACCGTAAAAATCCAAAACCCCATTGCCCCCCAACAATTCTCAGCGAGTTTGGCTACTGTTGGCGTAAGCCAAACAACCCTACTGGGTGGAGCCGGTGATGATTCTCTCTACGGTGGTGTAGGTCGCTTTGGAGAAGGCCAGAACTACTTTGAGGGTGGAGATGGTAACGATACAATCCGAGGCTTTGCGCTTCAAGACGCCCTGTATGGTGGAGAAGGCAATGACTTGATCGTCACAGCCAATCCCAATGTTCTAACCATTCAAGGTAGCACCAGTCAACCTGGCTTTGCCGGTGAAAGTACCCTGTACGGCGGCGGTGGCAATGATACCTTACTAGCCGGCTTTAGCACCGACTTCCTCTATGGTGATGCCGGGAATGACAGCCTCAGTGGAAAATTCTCCCTCTTAGACGGTGGGGATGGAAACGACACCCTCTATGGAGGAGACTGGACATTAGAGCTTCCTGGAGTAACCGATAGAGTACCTGCTGTTACCTTATCCGGTGGTGTTGGTAACGACTATCTCCACGGTGCTTTCGGGTCAGTAGCTAACCTTTATAATGGTGGTCTTGGTGATGACACGATTGTCTTTACCACAACCAACGATAGCCTCTTGGGTGAAGGTTCCATTGAAGGAAACGACAAAATTTCCTTTGTGGGTGGTTTAGCCAGGGGAGGCACAGGAGTTAGCTTTGTCTTGTTTGATACCCTCGGTAATAACACCATTTCCGGTAGTGATGGCAATGACAGCATCGTTACGGGTAGTGGGGCTGACTTCCTGCAAGGGGGCAGCGTTGCAGCGGCTGCGACATTCGATGTTGGTTTCGGAGATGACACCCTAGTTGCGGGTGGCGGGAATGACTACCTGTTTGGCGGTTCAGGCAGTGATGTCCTGTTCGGCGAAGCGGGTGACGATACCCTACAAGGGGGTACTGGAGGAGATACATTAGTCGGCGGTGAAGGTGTTGATATCTTCCTGTATCAGTTCAAATCCGATCTTCAAGGTGCTAATACTGCCAGCACTGCCGATATCATCACGGACTTCCAGTCTGGTGAAGATAAACTATTCTTCTCCCGTGCGCCTGGGGGCTTTGCCTTTACTGAAATTGGTGGGCCTAATGACCTCGTTCCGGCTCAGTTTATTGTTCTCGATAAAGTCAGTTACAACGGCGCTGGTGCAAATACTCAAGCAACAACCGGTATTGGCCCTGTGTTAGTGTACGAGAAAGCCAGTGGAGTCCTATGGTATGACTCCGATGGTGGTGGCTCTAACGCCGCCGATATCGTTGCTAACTTCGCACGACCTGACAATACAATCCCGGCTCTAACCCGAACTGATGTTGTGATCATTCTTTAGGTTAGGTTGATACAAGTAGAGACGTTGCATGCAACGTCTCTACTTTCGGGATTTCAATAGGTTCAAATATAACAAAAAGACCGAGAAATTATTTCCCGGTCTTTTTTTCTATAGCACCACGCATTACCTATTACCTATTACCTATTACCTATTACCTATTCCCTATTCCCTATTCCCTGTTCCCTGTTCCCTCCCATACTTAACTTGTCGGCCAATCAAATTAATAAAACCCGAACCAAAATGCTGAATTTCTAAAAAATTAGCATGGGAAGCCGTCGGTTTATAAATTTTAAATGTTTTCATAACTCCTAAAGTTGCGGCACTTTCTAATGGCCCAATAAAACCACAATCTCGATCTAAAAAATAGGGTTGCTTTGCCCAATATTCCATCTGTTCAGCATTCAAAAAGAAACAACCAGAATGGGGATTTAAAGGGCGTTTAAATGAAACCGCCTGTTCCATCACTTTCCCAATAAATTGTGGCTGATCTTGAATATTTTGAAAATTAGCCGTGATATGGGGTAAAAGATCCCCATCAATATAGGCTTTAATTACTTTACTATGGGGAGAAACTTCATAACGGTTGGGTTGTAACAAACAACTATTGCCAGCATGACGATTAAACCAATTTAACTTCGTAAATAACCAGGGATCACGCAAAATTAAATCATCTTCTAAATAACAATAATAATCATATTGACCCAAATATTCCCGCAAAACTTGATGACATTGAAATCCTAGTAACATCGGTTCTACCTGGGTAGGATAATGTTGACAAAACCATGAAGGTAAGGGAATTTGTGCCAGTAAATGATAGTCTTGAGTAGTACAAATCACAATATCAACTTGATAATTGTGTTCCTGATTCACCGGAATTGCCTGACATTGAGCAATATCAATCATGCACTGGGACTGACTATAAAGTTCCCGCAAAGCAGTTAAAGCAA
>DATNRE010000180.1:0-4524 GCA_036703685.1 Candidatus Obscuribacterales bacterium | reverse complement strand
TTGAAGAAATTGGTTATAATGTTCCTGAATTTTCCCACTTCAATTACTATGCAGATTCCCTAGTAAATCGGATTGTTTTTTATGCTCCTTTAACGGTTGATTTAAGTCAATTAGTCTTAAATGAAGGTTGGGATATGGGATTATTAACCCCCGAGGATATTCAAGCTGGAGAATGTTATTCTAAAAAAGCAGGAATGGTCAGATTAATAGGGAATCTGCATAGAAAGATTTTATTAGATTTCATGGCTCAAAAGTTAGTTTAACCCACAATAGGAACACTACCATCATCGGGTAAAATAGAACGAGGATCAACCTTTTCACCATCGGGTTTATGAATTTCAAAGTGCAAATGAATAGAATATCCTCCCCCATCAATTTCTAACCCTTCATAGCCAAAACCCGAACCGCCCCGCACCCCAATAAATTGACCTTTGGTAACAGTTTGACCCACTTTAACCCGAATAGATTGTAAATGAAAATAAACGTGTTCCCAACCATTAGAACGTTTAATATAAATTGCCCGACCTTCTGCACCACTGGGATCATTTTTAATATAATCAACCACTCCATCACTCGCCGCATAACATTCATCGGGAGTATATCCCCCAATATCAACCCCTGCATGAAGTCTCCCCCTTGCATAACCAAATTCAGCCCTGGAACCCATACTGGTTCCCGTCATCGGCCATATCCATTCTGAATTAGATACCGCAAAAGCAGCCGAAGAAACGGAACGGGAGGCGGTTAATTCTTCATCAGTTTCTAAGAGTTTAACTTGATGAGCCAGAACAAACCAAGTTGTCATATTCTTGGGTTTAGGAGAGATAAAATTAACCTGTAAATGGTTATCTTCTGCCTCAGAATAACTTTCTATTTCAAATATTGTATCACAATAAACCGCTATTTTTTCATTATAAGCAACAGCTTCGGCTGCAACTGGATGGAGCTTGAAAATTGTATGTTCTAAAACTTGTAATTTCATGGTTATCTCCTAATTTAATTTATGGTTTTTAGGGACTGTGTTAAAGCTGGAATTAAATATTGAGTTAATGTATAGGCATCAACTCCTAATTCCGTGCGTTCTGTTGCTGCTAAAATCCCAGCTTGGGAATGCCACCAAACCGCAGTATTAACTATTAATTCTATAGGTTTTTCCGCGAGAATCACAGGGGGTAAAAGCCCTCCTAATAATCCCGTTAAAACGTCCCCACTTCCTCCTCGACCCAAAGCCGGGGTACTCTCAGGATTAATCCAAACTTGATTCGGCGTAGCCACACAGGTTCTCGCCCCTTTTAAAACAATAATAGCACCGCTCAATTCGGCGGCTTGTTTGGCTAATTTTATTTGATTTTTTTCTAATGCTATTAATTCAGGAAATAACCGTTTAAATTCTCCTAAATGGGGGGTGATAATTGTGGGGAATTTGCGAGAAGACAGGGTAAAAAAAGGATTCAACTGAGCTAAAATATTTAAAGCATCCGCATCTAAAATAATCGAGCAATTGGCTGGTAATATCCTTTCCACAATAGCTTGAGCTTCTAAGGTTAACCCGGGGCCACAAACAATCGTTTGATAGCGGCTTAAATCCAGATCTTCTGGAAGTTCAAGAATTGCTCCATTTTCCGTTTCAGGACAGCCAATAATTAGGGCTTCTGGCAGTTGTAAACTTAACAAGGGTTTAATGGAATTAGGAACAGCAATAGAAACCATTCCCACACCACTTGCCCTAGCTCCTAGTCCAGCTAAAATAGCGGCTCCTGTATATTGTTTTGAACCTGCTATAATTAATAAATGACCGTTTTTATATTTATGATGATTAGCCGGACGGGGCAAGGGTAAACTATTAATTGCAGCGTCCTGAGTGATGCGATTTAAGATAGGAGATTCTCCGATAATAGCATTAATATCCATCAAAGGAATATCAAAATCAATCAATTCTGCTCTGCCTATATAATCTAATCCGGTATCTTGTAAAAAAGCCTGTTTCCATAATCCTAAACAAAGGGTTAAATTAGCTCTAATTGCTGTCCCTAATATTTCCCCTGTATCAGTATGAATTCCCGAAGGTAAATCAATACTAATCACAAATTTATTCCAATGATTTATAATATTAATATCTTCAGCAATTTCTCCGGTAATTTCCCGTTCTAGTCCAAATCCAAATAACCCATCAATAATAACATCACATTGCTCTAATTCTTTAACATTAGAACTGAAATTAATTTCTAAACTCTGAACATATTTAGCATGGGTTTGGGTGAGTTCTTTTTGCTTTGAAAAGGGACTATAAATAACAACAGAATACCCCTGAAAATAGAGTTCCCGAGCTACTACTAACCCATCGCCCCCATTATGTCCTGGCCCTACTAATATGCCAATTTTATGCTCAGGGGTGATTGATTTTTCTAAGAATAAATTTTTTATCCTTTGGGTGATTTTCCCGGCAACTTTTTCCATTAAAGCCGCTACAGGTATGCCCGCAGAAAAGATCCGCTCCTCAATATTTCGCATCTGTTCTGCGGTGACAACAATTTGTTCAATTTTTTTAGATCTAATCTTAGGATTCATAAAATTAATCATCTTAACTATCTTAAATAGTATTCAAAACTCGAAAAAGATAACTAAACATCAGACAGTAAAGCCTGTAATTCTGCTTCTGATAAGAGGGTAATACCTAAATCTTGAGCTTTTTTGAGTTTAGATCCGGCATCTTCTCCCACAACAACATAATCGGTTTTTTTACTCACTGAATCTGTAACTTTTCCTCCGGCATTTTGAATTAGTTTTTTAGCTTCTTCCCGTTTTAATGTAGGTAATGTGCCAGTAATTACAAAAATTTTATTAATCAAAGGTTTAGAGTTACTATTCTGATTATAGTCTATTTGTTCTGAATTAGCAAGTTGTAATTCGGCGGTTTTTAGTCGTTCTATTAAGCGTTGATTTGCCGGAAGATTAAACCATTGATAAACAGAATAGGCAATTTCTGGCCCGATGCCATAAACTCCTTCAATATCGGCGGCAGACGCTTGAATTAACTGCTCAACACTCTTAAATTTTTGGGTAATTAATTCGGCATTCACACTGCCAACATGACGAATTCCTAAGCCATATAATACCCGCGCCCAAGGTTGTTTTTTTGAATCAGCGATCGCCTTGACAATTTTAGTTGCTGACCTTTCCCCCATCCGCTCTAAAGTCATTAATTGTTCAACGTTTAAATCATATAAATCCGCAACAGAATTAACTAATTTATGATTAACAAACTGTTGAACTAATTTATCCCCAATTCCATTAATATCCAAGGCATCCCTAGAACACCAATGAATCAAAGATCCTTGTAAAATTGCCGGACAAGAATCATTAATACATCGCGTTACCGCCTCTCCCAAGGGCTGTACAACCCCTTGACCGCATTCAGGACAATGGCTTGGCATTTCAAACTTTTTAGCGTCCTGGGGGCGCAATTCTAATAATACTTTCACGACTTCGGGAATAATTTCCCCGGCTTTGCGTACAATGACCGTATCACCGATGTATAAATCTAACTCAGTAATCCGATCTCGGTTATGCAATGTGGCCCTTTGTACCGTAGTTCCGGCCAGTAAAATCGGGTTAAGTTCCGCAACGGGGGTTAAAGCTCCAGTTCTCCCCACCTGTACGGTAACAGATTTTACCTGGGTTGGCATTTCTTCTGCGGGATATTTATAAGCGATCGCCCATCGAGGAAATTTCTGAGTAAATCCTAATTTTTCCTGTAGCGATAAAGGATTAATTTTAACCACCACGCCATCGGTCATATAGGGTAAATTTTGGCGTTTTTCCTGCCAATATTCACAATATTCAATCACTTGATCTAAATTAGAACAAAGTTGACGATTAGGATTAACTTTAAACCCCATTTTTTGCAATAATTTTAAATTATCCCATTGGGTTTGATCCGCAACGATTTCTAAATCATTCTGTTCGGGAATTTGTAAGGTATAGGCAAAAAAATCTAGTTTCCGTTGGGCTACAATTTTAGAGTCTAATTGTCTTAAAGTTCCAGCAGCGGCATTTCTAGGATTAGCAAATAATGATCCCCTTTCTTTTTGTCTTTCTTGATTAATAATTTCAAAAATTTTTAAGGATAAAAACGCTTCTCCTCGAACTTCAACTAAAGCTGGGGGATTTTCTAATTCTAATTTTAAAGGAATTGAACGAATTGTTTTGACATTTTGAGTAATTTCTTCCCCGGTTATCCCATCTCCTCGCGTTGCACCTCGGACTAATATGCCGTTTTGGTATGTTAATGCTAAAGCTGATCCATCTATTTTTAATTCACAAACATAAGTCGGCAATTCCGATGAATTTATAGCTATTTTTAGACTCCGATCTTGCCAAGTTTTTAACTCATTCAAACTAAACGCATTATCTAAACTATACAATGGAATATTATGTTTAACCGATTGAAATTGAGTCGCGGGTTTTTCTCCGACTCTTTGAGTCGGGCTATCCGTCGTAATTAATTCGGGATATTGTTGCTCT
>DATNRE010000179.1:0-2309 GCA_036703685.1 Candidatus Obscuribacterales bacterium | reverse complement strand
AGGAATTGTATGGAGCAAAGGAGGTAGCTTCTATCTCCTTGGTTTCCGTCCCCTTGCGGGGAAAAGATAGAAACCTACACTTACCCCATCATGATTGAGTGTGCTACTCGTCGGGAGTTTCCGTCCCCTTGCGGGGAAAAGATAGAAAACTACGGGACGTAAAGTTCATGTTAGATCATCGCCCCGAGGTTTCCGTCCCCTTGCGGGGAAAAGATAGAAAACTACAAAGCAAGAGGAGGTTACTAACTCTAACAATACTCTGTTTGGGGTGTTTCCGTCCCCTTGCGGGGAAAAGATAGAAAACTACAATCGCTACATAGTAGAGCTTAGGTTTTATTTAGGACGGAAACTATCATGTGTTTCCGTCCCCTTGCGGGGAAAAGATAGAAAACTACGATTTACTAAATCAAGATATTACTATGCACCCATCTCATGTTGTTTCCGTCCCCTTGCGGGGAAAAGATAGAAAACTACTAGTGATGTCATATCACCACCTAGTGATGTCATATCACCACAAGTTTCCGTCCCCTTGCGGGGAAAAGATAGAAAACTACTAGGATACACTTGCTAATGTAGGAACCTTGAATTGGTTTACGTTTCCGTCCCCTTGCGGGGAAAAGATAGAAAACTACCATGCCATAACCTATCTACTAGACGTAGAAGTTCTTTACTAGTTTCCGTCCCCTTGCGGGGAAAAGATAGAAAACTACTATGCTGATTCCTGTGCAAAGGAACGGTTTACCTCTTATGGAGTTTCCGTCCCCTTGCGGGGAAAAGATAGAAAACTACTAGGTAGACTAACTCTTTAAATTATATATAGGGAGTACCACGTTTCCGTCCCCTTGCGGGGAAAAGATAGAAAACTACTTGGCGGCTCAAGCCTTGGCTAATATCCTTGCGGATAAAGGTCAAGTTTCCGTCCCCTTGCGGGGAAAAGATAGAAAACTACCCTACCCTTATGGAAACCTTACGCTATTTAGTTTTCAAAGTGCGTTTGCGCGAGAGCACGGATAAAGGGCTGGTATAAAAACAAAAATAGGTTGTTTTTAACTGCCCGAACCTGTAAATTTCTCGATATTCAAGACTATAACCGAATTTCCCTAACGAGTCAACCCCCAAATCCATAAAAATCTCAAAAAATCTTCATCCCTGACGTCGTAACGCTTTCTAGCTTCCTGCGACAACAAACGAGAAAAACCCACAAAACATTACAATCCCATAAAACCCAATAAAATAGAACGCTTAACCCCGATTTGTTGATCAAATCTGAGTCAAAACGTCCTAAAAATCTGAGAAAAAGTAATATTCCGTTACAAAATTCAGATAATCCGGCGGTTCATAGGGAGGAACAGTGATTTTGAGAAGTTTTTTTAAAATTAATTTTAGTAAACTTTTCAAGACACAGATTCAGCCCGGTCGGGCTTACTACGAAAGTTAACCGAATAATTGATTAATCTCAAGACTAAATCCTAATAAAATAATTTGTGTATTAATAATATCGCCAGCTTTAAACGCCAAGGTTTGATTTTCAGTAATAATTAAAACGCGATGATTTTCAGGAAATACTAACCACACTTCCTGACAACCGGACTCTAAATATTCACTGGCTTTAGCAAATAAATCCTCCGCCGCATCACTCGGAGACGCAATTTCAGCTACCAGGGGCGGACTTTGGGGTAAGGTGGGAAACTCCCCAAATTCTGTTAATAATTCCGGTGTGAGATAGGAAACATCAGGACGTCGCCCTTGTTTTAAGGTGCGACAGGGAAGATAAGTTAAAATTTCGCCTCCTTGTTGCAATTGATCAATATAATTTCCCCAATAAAAGGATAATTGAGATTGAATCCGACTATGTTTGATTGTAATTCCCGTTGTTTCCACCAATTGTCCATCCACCCACTCTTGATGATCGGGAGGATTCGCCATAAAATCTTCTAGGGAAAAGGTTTCCGTTTCAATTAAAGTTGCGATCGCCATATTCATTGATTCGCCTTTGCCGGACTGACAAATATTATTATATAAAATTTTGAGGATATAATGTGATCAGATATTAGTTTTACTCAACATATTGTGAAGTTGACAATCATGGACATTACAACATATTGGAATATAAATCATGCTTGCACATCGTATTGAAGCAACAATCACAGATAATAAAACACTAACCTTAGAAAATTTACCCTTTGATTCGGGTGAGGAGGTAGAAATTATTATTCTGTCTCGACAGGGGAAAGGATCTACAAAAAAAAAATATCCTTTGCGTGGAATGACTGTGGAGTATATTGAACCGATGGAACCTGTAGCTCAAG
>DATNRE010000178.1:0-6178 GCA_036703685.1 Candidatus Obscuribacterales bacterium | reverse complement strand
TTAACGCCCGTATTGCCAACTCATTCCCAACGGCAATTTCCCCTAAACTCTCGGCAACCCTGCTGCAAGTATATTCATCCTGAGTCGTTTCTAAAACCCGAATTAAATTAGCGATCGCTTTTTCTCTTATTGTCTCTGATAATACTATTCTTGCATTTTCTGATTCAATAAAAGTTATCCATTCTTGCTTCTCAATATTAAAATAACCAAAACCCCATTTAACAAATTTTTCTACAATTGCATCAGATAAACTGCTTTCTTTAAACTCATTAATTCCCGCAGCAGCCAAAAAATAGGCACGATCCCCATAAAAATCACTATCTCCACACCCATCATCAAAACTAACTAACTTCTTCTTCTTCCTCCACATCATCCCGCCCCAACCATAATAAAATCACTTGTTTCCATTGGGGTTGAAAAATGCGATACTCTTTCCCCTCCACCGGACAATTGACATGATTTCGAGGTAAAAAATAATCCCAATCCTTAATCGCTAAAGCTGCAAAATATTCCTGAAACGTGGGATGGAAAAAGGCATAAACCGCTTGGTCTGAATCCTTTTCCTCAACGGATGCTAACCCCACCCGATTTAACCATCCTAATTGTAACGCCCAATCAAATAGAGTATTTTCCCGTTGCGGTTTTCCTAAATACTGTTGAACAAACTTTTCCTCTAAACGAAACCGAAATTGTTCACGGTTTATCGCGGTTTTCGCTAATTCTCCTAACTGTTGATTGAGATTTTCTTGTAGTAGTGTTTCATGAATTTTAAACTTTGGCTGTTCATTCTTCAATTGATAATGACTGTCAACGAGTCTTTGATATAGTCCCGCTTGGGTTTCCGGTAATTTTTCCCCCAGTGTCCAAGTCCGACATAATAACGCTAACCGCAGGGGATTTTTAATTAAATCATTAATCCGGTTTTGGTTAGATTCATTTAACTGTTTTAATAACTCCTGACTCTGGGTTTTATCCTTAAACCATTGTTCAATAAAATTCTGAATCTGTTGGGAATTAAAATCTAAATTGCGATAAACATCAAAATCCCTTAAAGCGTTTTTCTCCCCCTCCCAAACATTCAACCGACAGGTTAACACCACCCGTAACCCCTGCGTCCATCCTTCCGCCAACTGTTGATTAATTGTTGTCAAAGCTGACGTTATCCCCATTTCATCAACGGCGTCGAGGAGTAAGAAAACCGGAGTTGACCTCTCCCCCGACCCCTCTCCTGCGAGGCGAGGGGAGGAATTCGTTCCCCCATGCTTTCCGGTTCCCTCTCCTTTTAGGGGAGGGTTAGGGAGGGGTCTTATCAACCTCTCAAACGCCGACACCCATTCCGGCGAAACTTCCCTTAAACTTCCCGTCGCATCGCGTAACCAATTTTGAGTTAAATAATCTCGTATCGGTTTATCAACATCCGCCAACCGAATTAAAATCGGATAACCTAAATTTTCCTGTAAAATCCATCGAGCAATTTGATATAATAAAGTTGTTTTTCCCGCCCCAGGTTCCCCAATCACCGCCAACCGTTGACCTTTACTTTTACTATTTCCTTGTCGTAATACTTCCTCAAAAAATTGATTCGGTTCGTTATAGGTTTTCGTTATTTCCGTTTCTGCTAATTGATAAAATTGTGACCCGTCCTCTGGGTTAACTTCCTGTTTTTGTCGTTTTTCCTGTTCCCGTTTCGGCTCCACTAACCCCAAAGGAACATAAAAATTAATCCCCGTTAACGGGTTATTCTTGAAAAAGCGTTCTTCGTAGGCGTCGAGGCGAGATTCACAAATTTGATCCCAGTTAATATCAGGAATTGAGGATACTGTTGTTTGGAGTTGAGATGGAGATTGTTGTTCTTCTTGATATTGGCGATATTCTTGTTTGAGGTGACTATGGAGAATGTCAGACTTACCTTTTTTAGCAGTCGCTAACTCAGAATAACGATTTTCAAAAGCAGTATAAACTTTACCCAAGTGTCGCCTAAAATGAGATTCACTAATATTCAAATTTTTTATAGCAATTGAGGCATCTGATGTTTGTTTTTTTAAATGTTCTTCAGAAAACCGAGTTGAAAACGCTGTGCGTTCATCAGCATCAACTAAACCCTGTTCATCTGCAACAATTTCCAGAAAAGCATCCCAAGACAGCATATCAAAATATGAATCTATTTTCATGATTATAGCAAGTAGGAGTTGAAAAAGTAAACCCTATCTTTAAAATCATTCAAAAATCCCCCTGTAGGGGCGAGGCGCGCCTCGCCCCTACAGGGGGATAACTTGATCATTAACAATATTATTCTAACAATTCAGAATCAGGCAACTGTTCTAATTCTTCAGCAATTAAAGTTTGCAAATCTTCGCCACAATGGGTTTGTAGATGAATCATTGCTGTCAATAATTCGGCTAAACTATCCCCCTTTTCACTATTGTTTAATTGGTTTCCTGTTTTAATTTTATCTAAAAGCTGAATAACTGTTTGACATTCTTCCCCCAACTCCGTTAACAATGTTTTTAAGGTTGAACTTTTTATAAAAGATGTGCGATCGCTAATTTGCATTATAACCTCCTAAGTCGTTTTAGTGCTTGTTGAACTCCTTTCTCAAAAGCACGGATTTCTGTTTGCCAATGTTTAATTAATCCCTGATCAGGATAATCCTTTTGTAACTCCTTGTTGATTTTATCTTCATGTTCAGCAATTCTCCTTTGCAAACTACGAATTGCTTTTTTATGGTTTTGATTCCCCATTCTCGAATTGATTATTTTGACTATTGTAGCACAGGTTTATTATCCCGTATAGATACACCCGCAAAACGTTATTTTCAGATGTTTTTTAAGAATTGATAGCATTTGATAGCATTTGATAGAAAGCTGTGGGTTCTTGATAAAAAATTAGCCTTTCAATTGGTTTAGCCGAACATTCAGGGACTAAACCAATGTTGCTTAAACCTAGACTTTTAGGCATTCTCTATGCCATTATCGCTCCTTTCTTTTATGGTTTACTGCCTTTATTCTGGCGGTTCGTATCCCTCCCGACACTGCATTTAATTAGCTATCGATGCCTATTCACCTTTGCGATTTTAGGAGGGATTTTATTAATCACAGGTCAATGGGTAACAGTCCGTCAATTCAGCTTAAAAGTTATTGCAAAAGTCGCTAAACCTGCCTTTTATTTAGCTACCCATTTAGGCTTTTTCATGGGTGCGATCGCTCTGGGACATCAAGTAGAAGCCGCCATCGGAATGTTCCTCGCCCCCGCAGCAACAGCCGTTTTATCAACAATTTTGTTAGGAGAAAAACTTAACACAATTAAACGGTTTTGTGTAGGAATTTCCGTATTTTCAGCAATTATTTTCTTCTATGAAGCTCAAGAAATCCCTCATTTTGCAGTATTCATCGCGTTAACTTGGGGGCTGTATTTATGTGAACGCAAACACGCTTTAAACGAAGTTAATAACCCCATTGCTTACAGTTGGCTGGAACAAACCTTAATTGCCGGGGTTTTAATTGTAATGTTCCATAGCGTTTTTCCGGCTAATATTCAACCCTTAACGGCTGTTAATTCCAGTGCTTTCTTAGTATTGGGTGGCGGATGTGCTTTAGCAACTATAGCTAGTTTTTTACAATCAAAAGCCTCTCAAATGATTGACTGTTCTCAGGTAGGAATGTTCGGGGTACTTTCTCCACTTGTGCAGTTTAGTGTTGCGGTTTTAATTGATAAAAAACCCGTCAGCTTGTTACAAGGAACTGCGATCGTATTATTATTAATTGCCGTTCTTTTATACAACTCCCCTCCCCTCAAAACCCAACGTTATCAAAAGCAAACTAACTAGCTGATGTGATGCAGAAACCGGGTTTTTGAAGGAAAAATATTGATTTTCACAACAAAACCTGAACGAGAAACCCGGTTTCTTGGATCTCTTGAAAAATTATCTAAATAGGAGTTAATATTATGTCCTGTCCTCAAGTCGGTTGTAAACTCAGAAAAACGTCCGAAAACCAAGCCGTGTGTTTAAAAAATGGTTGTGTATTTAAGTTGGATAAACAGCAAACCGTTGATAATGGAGAGGGGATTTTATGGTTTTTATTAATCGGGTTATTTGTGTTTATTTTTGTGGTCGCTAGGGGATGATTAGGGGAAATTAATCATGCAGTTGTGCGTGGGCTGACAGCTTACGCACTTTACTGTTATAAATAAACAATATTAAGAAGAAGAATCGGAGGATTTAACCGATTTATGGGAATGCAATTGAGGATGGACGTGGATATTATTCTTAATAGCAGATTTATCCGCTTTGTAGGCTTTATATAATTGCCATTGGGTGAGAAATCCATACAGAACAACAGAGAGGAGCAATTCATAAAGAACAGGAAGAAAATGACTCAGATCAAATAATCCTCTGGAATGATGGATACCTGGGAAAATTAGAAGGGGGGATTTAAAAAATTGATCTAAAAAGGGTAAAAATAGTTTGATTCCTCGGCCTTCGGCAAAGAAGTCGAGGATTAAATGAGAACTATATAAAATCAAGGTAAATCGGAATAACTGTTGATAGGATATCTTCCAGATTTTACTAGCAACCCAACCAACAATTAAACTAAAACTCAACATAAAAACTAAACTATGGCTCCAGCCTCGATGCAACGGTATACCCGTTAAAGTTTGGGGAATAAAATCAAAATCCGCACAGGTTGCTACAAAAACCGGATAGAAAATATGGAGATTAAAACGGCGAAACGGATAAAATCTGGGGATTAGCTTTTGGGGTAAAAATTTACCGAGAAAATATCCAGTTGTTGCATGGAATAGGGGAGTGGGCATAACGTTATACTAAAGGAATAGACATTGAACAACAGCATCTGAAAAATCTTAGCATCCGATTTTTTTAGGGATAGACATAGAATAGCTTGATCAGAAATTATAAACTTTGAATACAATTGTTTAGACCATAAGCCTAGCATACTCCATATTCAAGATACCTGCCCAATTAGCCGTCAATGGGGACAGATTTGGGAAGAAATTATAAAAATTGTCTCGAATTCGCCCATAAAAGGGGATAAATCTTTAAATTAAATAGGACTGCAATTTTTAAACCCCAGGATAAATCTATGGCTGATACGATTTTTAACAAAATTATCCGTCGGGAGATTCCGGCTGATATCGTTTATGAGGATGATTTGTGTCTGGCTTTTCGGGACATTGCCCCCCAAGCCCCGGTTCATATCTTAGTTATTCCTAAAAAACCCCTTCCACAACTGGCTGATGCTACGCCAGAAGACCACGCCCTCCTGGGACATTTGCTCTTGAAGGTGAAACAGGTTGCTCAGGACGCGGGACTAGATGGGGGCTATCGGGTTGTCATTAATACGGGTGAAGATGGCGGACAAACCGTAGATCATCTTCATTTACATATTCTGGGTGGTCGTCAAATGCAGTGGCCCCCGGGTTAAATTCTTGGGGTGAGGCGATCGCGCCCCACCCTGACCCGGCCAAAGTCAAAAGATAAGATTTCCTGATTACATACATTGGAAAAAATTTTATTAAAACCTCTTTACAAAACGCAATCATCTGTGTCATATTAGTAATCAAGGTAGACAAACAACTACCGACGAACCTCGACAAATACATAGCAATCATAACCAACATGACAACCACGATTCAGCAGCGCGAAAGCGCCTCTATCTGGGAACGGTTTTGTAACTGGGTGACCTCCACCAACAACCGCATTTATATCGGTTGGTTCGGTGTCCTGATGATCCCCACCTTATTAACCGCCACCATCTGCTACATCGTCGCCTTCATCGCGGCTCCCCCCGTAGACATCGATGGTATCCGTGAACCCGTTGCTGGTTCCCTGTTATACGGAAACAACATCATCTCTGGTGCAGTTGTTCCTTCCTCTAACGCCATCGGTTTGCACTTCTACCCCATCTGGGAAGCAGCTTCCTTAGATGAGTGGCTGTACAACGGAGGCCCCTACCAGCTAGTGATTTTCCACTTCCTGATTGGGATTCTGTGCTACATGGGTCGGGAATGGGAATTGTCCTACCGCTTAGGTATGCGTCCTTGGATCTGCGTCGCCTACTCTGCACCCGTTGCAGCAGCAGCCGCCGTGTTCTTGATCTACCCCATCGGTCAAGGTTCATTCTCTGATGGTATGCCCCTGGGAATCTCTGGAACCTTC
>DATNRE010000177.1:0-5656 GCA_036703685.1 Candidatus Obscuribacterales bacterium | reverse complement strand
CGGCTTTTAAACTAAATCGATGTACTTGATAAAGTTTGGCTCCGGTTAGGGTAGCTCCCGATAAATCCGCGCCTACCCAGTCCGATTGAATTAAATTAGCTTGGGTTAAATCTGCATGAACAAAACTGGCTTTAACTAAATTAGTATTACTTAAATTAGCCCCAGTTAAATTAGCCCCGCTCAAATTTGCTTCACTTAAATTGGCTCCGCCTAAATTAGCCCCCCGTAAATCGGCCCAGCGTAAATTAGCTCCCCCTAAATCCGCCCCACTTAAATTCGCGTGGGTGAGGTTTACTTGTCGCATTTCTGCATAGTTAAAATCGGCTTTAGGTAAATCGGCTTTAGTTAAATTGGCTCCCCTTAAATCCGCTTTTCTAAAGCAAGTTCCTACCCCAAAAATAGCGCGTAAATTCGCCCCACTTAAATTCGCATAGGTAAAATCGGTTTGTTCAACTTTTGCCTCTCTTAAATCCGCCCCATTTAAGTTAGCTTTAATTAATTTAGCTTTACTCATCAGGGCTTGAATTAATTCCCCCCGAATCAGTAGACTTTCAATCAGAGAGGCTTCGCTTAAATCCGCTCGCACTAAATTACTAACATTGAGGGTAGCTCGATCTAAAATGGCGTTACT
This sequence comes from Candidatus Obscuribacterales bacterium, assembly GCA_036703685.1. Lineage (GTDB taxonomy): Bacteria > Cyanobacteriota > Cyanobacteriia > Cyanobacteriales > Microcoleaceae > Planktothrix. The sequence goes on along the minus strand of DATNRE010000177.1, from coordinate 5,025 downwards.
CAAATTGGCATTACTGAGTCGAGCAACATTAAAATTAGCTCCGGTTAAGTTACAGCCACTTAAATTAGCGGCCGTTAAATTAGCCACCATAAAAGAAGCGCCACTTAAATTGGCTTGACTCAATTTAATCCGACTTAAATTATTTTCATTCAGGTTAATGCCACTAAAATCTCGCTCACCTTCTTGATATCTTTTAACAATTTGGTAGACTTTTACTAATTCACTTTCTATCATAATAGTGATCCTTTAACCCTGGTTAAATGAACGATTATTGATGCTCTGTTAGGGGTTCAGAATTTATCAAAACATACTAAAATCCCCTAATAAAATTTAGGATACTTTCGGTGTCCAGAGGTTTAGGATTCAGATAAGGATTATTCAGGGATTCTGAACTTTCTGATGATTCGGAAGTACATCCTAAACTTCTGCCAAAATAAGCATGGCTATGGAGGATTAAATTTTGATGACTAGAACTTCTGAGTAAGGTTCTAGTCGGATTGAAAAAGAAAGGCGTTGAGGTTTCAATTTCTGCTTGCGAAGATGGGGGAAGTTTAATATCACTCAACAAACGAATTTGTTGGGCGATCTCCACTCCTAATTGCACAATTCGATTAGATAACTGTACCGGAAAATGACCACAGTTGTCTGGAGTTAACTGTTTAATTGCGGTTTCAATTGCCTTTTGGGTAACATCCGCATCCCTAAAGGGCAAAATAGCAACATAAGCCACATTAAATAGCTGTTCATTGGATTCAATTTTGAATGAAATTACTGTGCGTCGGGAATTAACTTCCAAAGTCGGCGGCTGAGTCAGTAAGGAGGATTGTTGTTGCAAATAATGATAAATTTTAGCTAAAATAGTGTGAGCTTCAAATCCTAATCGGGTATCCACACTAATTTCCACCGTGGGAAAGGTCGCATTAAAAAATTTATTCGCTTCTTTAGAACTAAAGGTTTGAATCTGATTACTGTCTCCTAGGGGACTTAAATCAATCCAGTCACAGGTAATTTCTTCGGCTTTTAAGTCAAAACGAGATACTCCATATAATTTAGCCCCGGTTAAGGATGAACCCGTTAAATCCGCTCCAGTACAATCGGAATTAATTAAATTAGCCTGGGTTAAATCCGCATGGATTAAAACCGCATTCATTAGGTTAGCACCCGTTAAATTTGCCCCGCACAAACTCGCCCCACTTAATCGAGCTTGTTCTAAATTTGCCCCACTTAAATTAGCACCATTCAAATCAGCCCAACGCAGATTTGCCCCCCGCAGATCAGCTCCACTCAAATTAGCTTTAGATAGGTTGACCTGTCGTAATTCACCATTACTTAAATTCACCCCTCTTAAATCAGCTTTGGTTAGACAAGCTCGATGTAAACTCGCCCGTTCTAAATTAGAACCAATTAAAATCGCATCGGTTAAATTAGCCCCATTCAAATTCACTTGTTCCAAGTTGGCTTGGCGTAGGGTTGCTTCTCGTAAGTCCGCTTCGCTGAGATTTGCTCCCATCAATAAGCCATGGCTGAGATCGGAACGCATGAGTTCAGCCCGAATTAGAGAGGCATTGATTAAAGACGCTTCTCGCAGATCGGCCCGAATTAAATTGGCAACATTGAGAACCGCATCATCGAGTTTAGCGCGGGTTAAATTCGCCCCACTCAAGCGAGCAACATTGAGTTTAGCCTGACTGAAATTGACTTCCGAAAGATTAGCACCACTGAGATTGGTAATGCTCAAAATAGCTTGACTGAGATTAGCATGACTGAGATTAGCTCGACTGAGATTGGCTTCACAAAGCAAAATCCCTGTAAAGTCTCTTGTCCCTGATTTATATTTGAGCAGAAGTTCATCGGCATCCATGCCTTCTAACTCTCCAAATTAGTGAGGTTGATTATAGAAAATTATAGCAAAATAGGGTAGAATTTATCTACCTATAAAAAGGGTGAAATTGCTTTGACAATATCAGTTTAAATCCCAAACAATCGTTTTTCAATTCAACTTAATTATCAATGGTTTAATTAATAATTAAGCAGCTTTAACTGAACGGGATAAAATTATTGTACAATTGAGCTTTAAGTGATAGATTTAATAACGCTTTTCCTTAACAGTTTTAATGGAGTCTTTAATTGATGAATATTGGTATTATTGGACTGGGTTTAATTGGTGGATCACTCGGTTTAGATTTATTCACCCATCGACAACAAACCCAAACCCCAATTCCTCCATCCGATTCTCCGGCATCCCCACCCCTATCCTATCGCATTCTGGGTATTAGTCGTAAACAACAAACCTGCGAGGTTGCCGTGGAACGTGGGGTTGTGGATGCGGCCAGTATGGATTTATCTTTGATGGGTGAAGCGGATATTATTTTTATTTGTACGCCCATTGCCGCGATCGCTCCCACCATTGCGGAATTAATGCCCTATTTACAACCCCATACGATTTTAACGGATGTGGGTTCTGTAAAAAAACCGATTGTAGAAACTTGTTCACAATTATGGCCGAATTTTGTCGGGGGACATCCGATGGCGGGGAATACGGAAACCGGAATTGACGCAGCCCAACATCATCTATTTATTAATAAACCCTATGTGATTACACCGACGGAGCATACACCCCCAGAATCGATTAAAATTGTAGAATCTATTGTCAATTTATTGCAAGCAAAAATCTACCATTGTCAACCGGAAGAACATGATCGGGCCGTGGCTTGGATTTCCCATTTACCTGTTATGATTAGCGGCAGTTTAATTGCAGCTTTAAGATTAGAAGATAACCCCGATGTTGATCTATTAGCTCACTATTTTGCCAGTTCAGGATTTAGAGATACCAGTCGGGTTGGGGGGGGAAATCCAGAATTAGGATTAATGATGGCAAAATATAATCGAGAAGCCCTATTGCGATCGCTCAAATCCTACAAACAAACCCTAGATCAAATCACCAATTATATTGAACAAGAAGACTGGCAAACCCTAGACAAACAATTACACCAAAACCATTCCGATCGACTAAAATTCCACTTCTAACCCGTAGTGAGTCCTTCAGGACTCTCTTATTGTATTTTCTTATTATATTGATTATAGGTTCCCCTTCCCCTCAAAAACGACGATTAACAACCAAATCCCATAACCTTTGAGGTAAATGAATTAAATAGTCTAAAAGTTCCCCGGGCCCAATCCCAAAAACAAGCTGTAAAATCAATACAATTATTGCGATCGCAATTGCCGTACTCACACTCGCTTTCAACACCTGCACCGCCCAGGTAAACACCAACCAAGCCACCAATAAAGAAGCCAATAAAATAATTAATTCAATCATTATCAATTAAACTTGTAAGTGCTGGTGCAAAATAAATTACCTAGTTGAGAAAGGGAACAGGGAACAGGGAACAGGGAACAGGGAACTAGGCTTCTGAATGGGAGTCGGGGGAATTGTTGGGAATAGATTTTAACTGTTTAGGTACAATCGGAGGAATAGGTTGGGAAGGGGAATTTTTATGACCCATGGTTTCAATAGTTTCTGCTAAATCAATCCCCGTTGTTTGCTTTAATTCCGTTAAAAACGCCGCCAACTTTGTCGCTGTTCCTCCCTGCTCACTATTGACAACGGTAACATTATCAACTTTCACTTGGGGCACTGTTTCCACAATGGTTTTTAACAATACTTCTAATTTTTGATACAGGAAAATCTCCCGGGCATTTGACCCCGCTAACTTCCAAGATTCAGCTAATCGCTTAGTTGCTTCCGCTTGAGCTTTTCCCGCTTCCAATATTTGGGACGCATTCCCTTTAGCTTCAGCCATAGCCCGTTTACATTGAGCCTCAGCAGGTGCTACCACATCCGCTTGTAACTGTTGTTCCACTTGCTTAATTCGGGCTTGCTGAACTAACACCTGAGCCTGGGTTTTTGCCACCTTAGAAGCCGTTTCCGACTCCGATTCCGCAATCACCGCTTGTCGTTTAGTCACCGCATCTTTAACCCGTCTTTCCGCCTCGGCTTTGGCAACTTCAATATCAGTTTCCAACTTTTTCAAAGACGTATTTTTTTCATTTTCTGCGGTTTGAATAATAGATTCCGCATGGGCTTTAGCCTCAGCAATTCGAGAATCTCGGAATAAATCCGCCCGTTGTTTTCTGCCGATAGAATCTAAATATCCCACTTCATCAAAGATATTTTGAACCTGCAAGGTATCTAATACTAACCCCAACTTTTCTAAATCATCTTCTGCTTCCACCAATAAACTCTTAGCAAAAGCTAATTTATCCCCATTCACCTGTTCCGGGGTTAAACTGGCTAAGACCCCCCGTAAATTTCCTTCTAAGGTTTCTTTTGCTAATTGTTCAATTTCCTTGCGACTCTTGCCTAATAACCGTTCAATCGCATTATGAATGGTGGGTTCTTCCCCGGCAATTTTAATATTAGCCACCCATTCAACCGTTAACGGAATCCCTCCTTTAGAATAGGCATTGGAGACTTTTAACTCAATAATCATATTAGTTAAATCCATCCGAAAAGCATCTTCTAATAAAGGAATTCTAATGCTACTTCCCCCTTTAACTAAACGATAGCCCACATCCTTTCCGCCTTCAACCGTGCTACGACTTCCCGCAAAAATTAACACTTCACTGGGTTGACAAATATAGTATAGGTTGCGAATAATTAAAAATCCCGCCCCCGTTCCTAATCCCAAAATCCCTAATAAGGCAATGATAATTCCCATGTTTGAAATCTCCTAAAATATGTTGTTACGCCGTTGTTCCGCCGTTGTTGCGCTTAAGCGCAATCTTTAAGATTTAAAGCCCAACAACGTTAACTTCCCAAATTAAGATAAGAGGGCTAAAGCCCAACAACGGCTTAAAAATCCTATTTTGCCGACAATTTAACCCCCAAAATATGCTCGACCGTTTCCAAAAACTGCCGAAAAATTTCAGGATAAACATTAACAACACCCGCCACTGATTTCCCATCCCCACTCTCAATAACATTAATATTTTGTAACTTCACCCGGTTAGGAACCTTAGCCG
>DATNRE010000176.1:0-5546 GCA_036703685.1 Candidatus Obscuribacterales bacterium | reverse complement strand
AGCACAAGATTTGTTCGTTTCCTCAATGTTCCCTTTCCTCGCCTTTGGCATTGGTCAGGGAACTATCGTCAACTCACTCGCATTCATCCCACGCTCACCCTTCGGGTAGAGACGTGGGGCTTCTGCTGTATTAGCTAAAATCTAACTCCCTAAAGGAATTTCAATTAAAAAGTTAGTTCCGGTTCCTAATGCCGAGAAACAGGTGAGTTCTCCGTGGTGTTTGTCGGTGACTAAATGATAGGCAATTGATAATCCTAAACTGGTGCCTTTTCCCTGTAATTGTGGGGGAATAAAGGGATCAAAAATACTTTTTCGTTCTATTTCCGACATCCCAATTCCATTATCCGCAATCGAAATAGCAACGGTATTTTCATTCTCTAAATAGGTGCGAATGATAATCTTAGGTTGATCTCCTAAATCATCCTTAAAACTGGTGGCTTCTAAACGATCAATGGTGTAGGTAAGTAAATTCATAAACACTTGATTTAGTTGTCCCGCATAGCAACCTACCTTGGGTAAAGCACTATATTCCTTAACTAAACTAATACCCGATCTTCCGGCTTTGGCTTGCAGACGATTTTGTAAGATTAAAATGGTACTATCTAGCCCTTCATGAATATCAACAAACTTAATTTGAGATTCATCTAAACGGGTGAAATGACGCAGCGATCGCACCACATCTCGAATCCGTTCTGCCCCGACTTTCATCGATTCTAACATCCGGGGTAAATCCTGCTTTAAAAAGTTTAAATTAACTTCTTCTATTTCATCGGCAATTTCAGGAACAATTTCAGGATAATACTGTTGGTATAAGCTGACTAAATTCATTAAATCTTCAATATAATTTTTAGCATGAACAATATTTCCTGAAATAAAACTCACGGGATTATTAATTTCATGGGCAATTCCCGCCACCAACTGCCCCAAAGATGACATTTTTTCGGTTTGAATCAGTTGGGTTTGGGTGCGTTGAAGCTGAGTTAAAATGGTTTCTAATTCGGCTCGTCGTTTAGCTTCTTGTTCTTCACTTTGGCGTAATGCCTGTTCCATTTGTTGGCGATCGGTAATATCTAATCCAACAAAAACCGCCGCTGAACCTCGGTGATATTTTTGGGCGACAATTAAATAGGTGCAAGGCAGTCCTCGGACATTTGCTGTTAATTCCCGGGAACTTTTCCAATGATCTTGGGCGAAAAATTCATAGACAAATTGATTAAATTCTGGGCTAGTTTGGAGAAATCCCACCTCTTTCCCGATGAAGGTTTCCGCCGGAACATTATAGGAATTTGCTAAATGGCGGTTCACCCCTAAATATTTTAAATCGGAACTAATCCAAGAAACTAAACCGGGGACGGCATTTAATACCGCTTCTAATTGATCCTTGGAGGCTAAAATTGCAGAGGACGTGGTTTTTTGTTCGGAAATATCATAGGCAAAACCACAAATTAAGGGTAAACCCGGCACCGACACGGCCCCGAATTGGGTTTCAACGGTTAAATGGGGAGCAGAGGACTCTAATTCTAAATAATTAATTTTAAAATTAACCGGAAAAATAGAACCGGATTTTCTTTGATAACTGGATTCAAAGGTTAATGATCCTTTTTGTTTTAATTCTTGACAGTATTCTTGCCAAACTACGGCGGTTAAATCGGGATCAATATTATAAATATTCAGTTGCAGTAATTCACTTTCGGTATAGCCTAACATCCGACAGGCGGATTGATTCACATAGCAAAAATTCCCTTCTAAAGTCATCCAAAAAATAGCCGTTGCTGCCTGATCAAATGCCTTTTGAGTCAGTTGTATTTTTTCTTGTAATTGTTTTTGAGGGGTAATCACTTCCAAATATAAAATTAATCCCCCAATGGTTCCTGATGCCGTTTTCCAAGGTTGAACTACCCATTTATTCCACTCGATAGAACCTTGATCTATAGGGTGATAAGTTTCGAGTTCCCAACGGGGCAATTTACCCTCTAAAGATTGTTCGGCATTCTGATACCAAATTTCGGGTAAATGGGGAAACCATTGTGGATGAGAAGAACCGATTAAATTAAGATTTCCTTCGCCATATTCTTGTTGCCATTGACGGGATACGGCTAAATATCGCAGTTGCGGGTCAACCATAGCCATTGCGGTCGGTAGATATTCCACGAAGTGGCGGAAATAATCTGGCTCAGAGTGGGCCGAATCTGGGGCATGAACCCATTCCTCCGGGGGCTGATCAGGGTTGGAAATATTAGTGGGTTGAATTTGTTTATCCACGATTTGACACTCCCTCAGTCAGAATTGGGTTAGGAAAACTCCATTTGTTAATACAAGATGGAAGAACATGAAATTGAACGTTACCCTGGTGAGGGGTGTTACCCTCCATTGTATAATTAATTGCCAGAATTTGTCTATAAATTGAGCCTTTTCCCTTAGAATTCCCAGGATAACAAGGGAATCTAAACCGAAAATTATAATTTTTTGCTGAAGTTAATTGTCATTTTTGATACTGAAATTTAATTTATCCAGGGAACCGATCTTTGATTTGGGGTCAGAAAGCCCTCAAGGCGTAACTACGGGGTTAGAAGGGTTTCCAATTGAATAGGAAATAAATCCCTTGTTCCTGTAAGTTGCGATCGCCCGAATTCACTTTAATTAAGGGAATGCCCCAGTCAATTTGTGCGGTTATGCGATCGCTATATTGCCATTTTAATCCTAACCCAATGGATAATAATGTGCGATCGGGTAATAATAATTCTCCGGGGACATTCCAAGCCTGACCAAAATCCATAAAGGGTGTGATTTGTAGGACTCCTTCGCCATTTTTTGTTCTCAAAATTGGATAACGTAATTCGGCGGAAGCAAAAATCACATTATCGCGTAACAAAACATCTTGACGATACCCTCGCACACTCTCCAAACCGCCCAGTCCCATTTGTTCTAAAGCTAGTAATTCTTGGTTGGTCAGTTGAATATCAGAACGGAGTAAAAAAATCGTATCGGGTGCTAATAAACGTACCCACTGGGCCTGACCGCGCCAGGAAAAATATTCACCATCGGGTTGATCAGAACTGAGGGTGGCATCGAATAATCCCACCCCAAAACTGAGTTGAGAGCGCGCGGCTAAGACCTGTTTGGGCCCTTGATTGGTATATTCTTGGGAAAATCGCAAAACAGAAAGTCTGGTTTTTCCGTCTTCTTCTGACCCCCTGGACAGGGGAAAACCGACACCTAAAACACTCGTATCACTTTCACGACGACCAAAGGTTAATCCTAAGGCTAATTCCTCCGTTGGGGTTCTAATAATAGGTTGGCGAAATCGCAATTCATACGTCCGACTATTCGCCTTAATATCCAAATCGTCAAAAGGCGGTTCAATAATTTGGCTATTAGTCGAGTTGAAATAAAATCCTAATGTGGCATTTCGGGGTGTAATCGGAAAGGTATAAAAAACATCCCCAATACTACTTCCCTCCGTATTACTATAGGACAATTCTAAGCGATCGCCCTGTCCTAATAAATTGCCTTCTTTGACGTCAATTCCCCGTTGCCAAGATCCCACGGCTGGAGATCGATTATTATTGGTAAATAAATTTATAGCAAAGGTTTTTGCCGTTTCAAACTCAATATTTAGAATGCTTTCCCCAGGTTGAATTCCCGCTGCTAATTCCGCCGAAATTCTTTTCACCACCGGATCAAGCTGTAGCAATTGTAAGGCCTGTAACAGATGGTTTTGATTAAAGGGTTTCTCCGTTACTAATTCTAACCGACTTTTAATATAGTTGGGGTTTAAACGTCCTTTTCCTTTAATATTAATCTCGGTCACTTTTCCTTCTAAAATTGAAATAGTAACCGTTCCATGGGTCAAAGGTTGAGCCGGAATCAACGCCCCGGAGGTAATATAACCCTGGTTAATATAAAAATCCGTTACCGCCGAACGGGCTTGCAGTAATTCCATAAAAGTAATCGGACGACCGACCCAGTTTTTGGTAATTTCAGCTAATTCTTGATGGGAAAAAACCGTATTTCCTGTAAAATTAAATTGTTCAATGATAATAGTATCGGGACTGTCTGGAATATTTTCTGGCGGTGTTAGTATAGGAACCGATGGAGAAAATAAGGGCTCTGTTTGGGGTTGGGGTTCAGGAAGTTGGGGTTCTGGGAGTGCAGGTTGAGGAGCAATGGGAATAATAGAACGATCGGAAGGTAGAGACTCTGGAATTTGAGCTAAAACCGGATGACTGACCGCAGTTAAGACGCCATTAATTTGTACTGCTAGAATTAAACTGGCAAATAATTGAGAATAGACTTGAATATACCGAAGGCGAGAACATTGCCACAGCCAGATCAATAATTTCAGATTGGGTTTAAACTGTTCTAGGGGTAAACCCTGAATGGAGTTAAGAGGTTTAAAAGAGATCATAAAAACAAGGTTTAAATTAGGTTTTACTAAAAAAATATCAAGAATCCACTGAAATCATAATCATGATTAACCTTTGGGCTATTTTTTAGGGGGACTGATGGTTTAAATGATCTCCTGCTTCTTTTATAATTTAAAATTAAGCTAATTTTGAAATATAATTGAGTCAAATCTTTAGAAGCATGATTTATCAAGTCCACCTGATTAACGAAGTCGAAGGTTTAGATTACACAATTACAGTTCCTGATGACCAATATATTCTCGATATTGCAGAAGACAACGGGATTCGTCTACCATCAGGATGTAAACAAGGAGATTGTTCAGCTTGCGTGGCTAAACTCCTCCAGGGTCAAGTGGATCAAAGTGAACAAAAATTTCTCCGTCCAGGGGAAATTGCCATGGGATATACTGTAACCTGTGTCGCCTATCCCCGTTCAGACTGTACCCTGATCACCCATCAAGAAAAGGTTTTATATCAATCTTCTCTGTATCAACAGTCTAGTACCGATCCCTATTAATGCCTTGATTTGTCTCTAAGCTGATTGTTAATCTCCAACCCTTTATTATTAATATGGATCGCTTTTTATATGAAAAATCTATTTCTTATCAGGGGTATTTAATTATTCCCTTTGTGCGGGTGACGGTGAGTGATAAAAAGATTTATTCTTATATTTTATTATCCCAATTGGGGCATAAAGGAAAATTTCATAAATCGGAGAATCCCGCCGATCTCTATTGCAGTCAACTGGAAAAAATTATTGAAATTGCCCAGGATCATTTAGATAAATATTCTGATGTGATTCCTAAAGGAGATTATTTTCAATGTCGATACACCTATCAAAATGATTTAATTTTAATTTATAAAGAAGACGGAAAATACTATTATGATCACTACAAATCCTACAGTTTAAATAATATCGCAGCCCCTAAACTTTTTACTTCGGAACAGGATTGTATTAATTGGGTCAAGGCGGGGTTAGATCGTTCAGGTACGATCAGCGAGTAAAATAAGGCAGTATGGCGATTACTTTTTAACAGGTCTTGTGCGTAAGTCCTATTTAACTCACCAGTCTCTCAACAGATATTTCAATATCGGGAAACGCTAAAGGGTTAATATTGCCTTGATCAATAATTTGTTGAC